>DQWD01000185.1 GCA_011042725.1 Candidatus Aminicenantota bacterium
GGATTAAGGTTGGATTACTCTTACCAATACGAGCCTGAACAGCATCGGCCCGAGCTCCGCTATGACTATCCCGCACCTCTGCAGAATCCAGCTTTGGGCACTAATGAACTTCTAGAAGCCTTAATTGATCAGTGGCACCAAGATATCGGCCCCATCTCTCCCTTTGATGCCCTCACTACTCCCTACAAGAAAGTTGTTGAATTCTTGACCCTATCGCCTCGAATCGGAATTGTCTATGATGTTTTTGGTGACGGAAAAACAGCCTTTAAGGCCTCCTTTGCCCGTTATTATGAGCCTGTCTGGTCAGCCAAGTATAATGCCGCCCAAATTTTTGGCGCCGGCTCCATCAGTTACTACTGGTACGATCTAAACGGCAATAAGCTGATGGATCTTCCGGGAACCGACAGATACCGGATTACCTCTTATCCCACGCAGGATCCAGAGTATACTTATTACGTCGACGACCTTAAAGCTCCCTACATGCACGAATTTCTCACTGGCATTGAGCATGAGCTGGTTCGAGACTTTAAACTTGGTTTGCAATTCGTTTATAAAATCAACAAGAACATCGTTGAGGATACTGATCTCAACAACGGCTACGACCCGGAGGCCACCGATGAAAAAGGCCTCATCTGGTTACCGTACACTTTCACCGAACCCGGCTACGATAGTATCTATGGCACCAGCGATGATCAAACCTTGACCGTCTATGGACTTCGTGAAGATCGTCCTGCTCCAACCTGGATGGGACTTAATCCTCCCGAAGCTAAACGTAAATATTGGGCCTTGATTTTAACCTTTGACAAACGCATGTCCAATAAATGGCAGCTTAAAGGCTCTATCCTTTACAGTGAATTTAAGGGAAATGCTCAGCCATCTTATGGATCCACCGAGGGAGAAAGCGGTCTATTTGATAATCCCAACACCATGATTAACTCCTATGGTCGAGTTTCCTTTGATCGACCACTCCAGATCAGATTGATGGGCACCGTTATTCTGCCTTATGATTTTATTCTCAGCGCCTACTTCCAGCATCGCTCGGGTTCCCCCTGGACAAGAACCATTTCTCGTGTTTACTTTCCCTCAGACATGCCCGTTCAGCAAAGCTATGTCGGCGTCAACGCTGAACCCCTTGGTTCGCGCCGCAATGCACCTTACACCAATCTGGACCTAAGAGTCGAAAAAAGCTTCCGTTTAGGTGACGTTGGGAAACTCAATTTCTACGTTGATATTTTTAACCTTGGAGGAAGAAGTGGTGTAAGCATTTATCAGAATCCCAACCCCTACATCTGGCCTTACCGGACTCCTCCCGAAGTTGAACTTGACGAACTTTATGGAACTATCTCCAGTGTTTATGGCGTCCGCTCTGTTCGTTTAGGAGTAAGATTTACTTTTTAGTTGAAGATAAAAAGGCTCAAAGAACAAGGGAGGGAGCCCTCTCCCTTGTTCTTTTCCCTTTACTTTCCTGGAGCATAAAGAAGGAGAGATTAACTAAGGAGAAAATCGAGAAGAAACAAATAAGGAAGGCAAGGGGAATCAATAATAGTTAAGAAAACAAACAATTAGGATCTTGCTAAGTATTTAAACGTGAGAATAGGAATTGGAAAGAAACGGGAAGCAGCGGCTCAATAAAAGGGAAAAATAATAAGGACTAGAAAACTCAGGACAGTTTAGGGGCGAGAAATGGGGTTGGTTGTAAATATTTCTTACCCTCTAGATTGAGAAATAACTGTCTGTTTGGGTTTAAGAATTTAGATTAAGATTAAGGTTTCATTTTAACTTTTCTGAAGAGTTGATTAATATATTCGCCCAAATAGATGAAAAAGGTCCCAGTTAATAAAAAACTAAAATGAAGAGAAAAGCGATAAACAAATTACTTTCCTTTAGAAATACGAGTCTGGCCAATAGAATTAAGCCCCATAAATTCAATAAAATGAATAATATCCAATTTTTTGAATCAGAATTAAAAAAAAGGAAAAATTACCTAAAAATTTCTTTGTTCTCCCCTAAAGAATTTATTCTTTTTCTCTGAGATTTTGGCATGAAAATTGCATATGTAATTAAGAGAGAACGATGAAGGGGGTGATAAATAAATAGAGAAAATCAAGAAATTTTTCAGAGTAAAGGTGTGCTTTCTCGGAACTAGCCCGAGGAAGCGAGGGAATGAAGGAAGGAAAGGGTTTTTAATCAAAGGAGGAAAGTGGATGAGGAAATTAATTAAATTTTCATTACTCCTTTTCTTAGGCTTAAGCCTGGTTTCCTTCTTGGGAGCCCAGGGTAAACTAACCGGATCGATTAACGGTAAGGTGGTCGATACCGAAGGCAACCCTCTCCCGGGAGTAACGGTGACTGTCGAGGGCCCTGCCCTCCAAGGTAAAATGTCCTTTGTCACCACGGAAACCGGCTCTTTTCGTTTTCCAGCCCTCCCCCCCGGTTCAGATTACCAGATTACGTTTGAACTTTCCGGCTTTAAGACCGTCATCCGAAAAGGATTAAATGTTAGTGTCGGAAAAACAACGGCGGTCACTATCCAGATGGAGATGAGTGCCATCGAAGAAGAAGTCACGGTCCTGGCTGAATCTCCGGTCGTCGATGTCAAGTCATCTAAAACGTCGGTCAACTACTCGAAGGAGTTCATCTTCAATGTCCCCATGTCCCGCGACTTGTATGATGTTTTGAATTCTATTCCCGGTTCCGTCTCCGAGGGAGTCAGTTACCGGCGAACATCATACATCTCCGGTTCGAGTGTGCGGGGAAATCAGTATTCTCTAGACGGTGTGACCATCAATGACCCGGTAGTCATGTACCCGATGACCAACATTAACATTGACGTTTACGAAGAAGTCGAGTTCGGCCTTTCTGGTCATCCGGCCAGCGTCGGTATTGCTGATGGCGGCTTTATCAACATCGTCACCAAATCAGGAGGTAACGAATTTCACGGCGGAGCTACTTTTGAGTTCTATAACAAAGACATGCAAGTCAGCTTGCTTAGTGAAGAAGACCTCGAAGCCGTGGGTTTGACCAAACCCACGGGTTGGAATTCTTGGAAAGATTTCTCTCTCTATGTGGGAGGTCCAATTATTAAAGACCGCGTTTGGTTCTTCACCAATGGTCGCTACTTTACCTGGGAAAGAGACTTCAACCATGTCATTTGGGATGACACTATCGCTCAAGGAGAGAGAGTTTATACTCTTGATAGTGCTCCTCACAAAGAAGGCAATTTCTTTGGCAAATTAACTTTCCAATTGGCTTCCAATGTGCGTTTAATGACCACCTATAACTTGACTACCATTACCGAGGACTTCTACACTAACCGCATCCAGAATTATCTGGATAAGACGGCCACTACCAAATGGGATGGAGAGACAGGGCATACTTTCTCGGCTCAGCTCAACTGGGTTGTCAGCCAAAATTTCTTCGTCGATGCTCGGGTGGGATATATTCGTCGCTGGTTCCCGATACCCTATAGTGAATTTGCCATCAAAGATGCTCCCCGGTACTACGACCGCTACTGGGGTATTTATCGAAATAATCCCCGGTTCGAAGAAACCTATCTGAGGAAAAGATTTAATCCTTCAGTGTCGGCAACTTTATTCCAGGATGAACTCTTTGGGGCCTCACACGAAATAAAATTTGGAGTCGAATACGAGGCTACCAGTGGCAACTGGGATTGGTGGCGGGCTAATCCCTACATTTTCTATTTTTATAATGGAAACCCCTACTCCTACGCCACCTCAAGCTATCCTAATCGCTCTCGAATCTATGCCTATATTTGTGGTTCGGATGAAGGAAGTTCGGTTCAGGAAAACACAATGAGCAGGTTTGGGGCCTTTATTCAAGACAGTGTAACCATTAAAGACAGGTTAACTCTTAATCTTGGAGCTCGATTTGATACCAGCACTGGGAAATTTCCTCCCCAGCATAAAGGAGCCACAGCTGACCCCTACGGTATCTTAACCATGTTAGCAGGAACCCAATCTCCCTTCAGTGAGTATGATCTTCCTGAATTCAACTGCTTGACCTGGACCAACATCTCTCCTCGACTTGGATTCACCTATGATCTATTTGGGGACGGCAAAACAGCTCTTAAAGGCTCCTACTCTCGTTACTACGAATATCTCATGATCCAATATTATTCTCTGGCTAACCCTAATTATCCCAACACTGGAAGCTGGTATTGGTTCGATGACAACTATAATCAGGTTCCCGACCCCGCTGATTCTTATACTTTGCGATATTTACCCCCTGATCCTTTTACCTATAAACTGGAAGATGAGATGGATACCGATGCTAAAGCCCCCTATACTGACGAGTTTACTATCGGCATCGAACGGGAGTTAATGAAGGATTTGAGCGTTACTTTTAATTTCATGTATAAGAAAAAACAGAGGATCTTTGAAGACGTTAACGATTATGGATTAGGTAAAGACGAGGCTTGGAAAGGATATACTCCTGATAGTCCTTACTGGGAAAAATATGAATTTCTTGATCCCGGGGACGACGGGCTCTTTGGCACTAATGATGATAAAACTTCCTACTGTTATGCCGAATTAGCTAATGCTCCTGGCACCCATTATTACTTGATGAACGTTCCCGAAGGGCATCGCAAATACTGGGCTTTTCAACTCATCGTCAACAAGCGAATGTCCAATCGTTGGCAGCTTCTGGGTTCCATTGTCTATTCTAAAGCCTATGGTAATATCGGGGGTAGTTACGGTTCTTCTTACGGCGCATCCGGCAACTTTGACACCCCTAACGCATTTGTCGAAGAAGAAGGGCGACTGGACTACGACCGTCCAATTAATATTAAAATCCAGAGTACAGTGATTTTACCCTATGATTTTGTTCTCAGCGGTTACTTCAATCATCATTCTGGTTCTCCCTGGGCCCGAACAGTGACAGTATATATCCCTGATGACCCAAAGTATAAATATCCAGCCACGACCTACGGCGTTCGTACGGAAACCATCGGCACCCGAAGGAATGCCCCGGTGACCACCTTGGATTTGCGTCTAGAAAAACGCTTCCGCCTGGGAGAAAGTTTTACTATTGGTGGTTATGTTGATGTTCTCAATGCTCTCGGACGAAGCGGATACTCAATCTCTTCCAACCCTGGTGGTTACATCGACTACAGTGACCCTTCCAACCCAACCTTTGAGCGCTTCGGCAACTACGGTGATATTTCCGGTGCTTATGGTAATCGAGTTGTCAAAGTTAGCTTGCGATTGACATTCTAACTCAAATCTGAGTAGAAACTAAAAAGGGGGTCCGTTGTGGCCCCCTTTTTTTTACAAGCACCCAAAAGAAAAGTAAAGGCCTTGGAAATGAAAGAGAAGAAATCGCAAGCGAGCTGGCCATAAGTTTAGCTAAGCTTTTTCAACCAATTAGGGAAATTAATTATAATAACCTAATTTAACTAAGGAAAAAAATCATTTCATTTCTACTCCCTATTAATAGGTAGAACTAAATCACTAGCCCGGCCAAGTTTTTAACTAGTAATCAGGAAAAAAGAGTCTGTTCTAAAAGAATTAGTCTAAATCTAGACATCGACTCTCTAGACCGTCCGTTTTATTCTCTTTAATTTTTTCTGCTTCTTTTCTACCACCAAGCAATATGAGAAACCACCGTGCTCTTCCCCGAGTAAAAATCCCGGGCCTCAATGATTACTAGGTATTGTCCCGAAGGGAACCATTTAAAAGGTATCCCGATAGAAGTCTTCTTCTTAAATATTGATAAGGATTTTAAATCTTCATAAACTTTTTCTGATTTTTCGTTAAAAATAGTTATTTTAACTTGAACTAGCCCTTCATCATGTTCATTCTTCTTGACTAAAACGTAATTATTTAAAGAAAACCGAAGAATTTTATTAGACGTAACAATTTCCTTGATTAAAATACCTGGGTTTGAATGAAGAAAAATTTTATCTTGGTGAACAACTTCTACGCCTTCTCGTTTGACTTTTATTTCAATTTGACGTTCCTCACCAGGATTCACTTGCTGTGGATAGTAAACCAAAAGGTAGTAATAGTCTTCTTTCTTTACCGCCGCATTCAGTGTTTCGCCAAGGTTGTTGGAGAAACCCATATAGCCACCAGTTGAAACAGCCAATTGCTTTAGCGAATTCTCGTAATCTTGAGCTACTTCTCGCAGTTCAAAATCAGGGGAAGCTAAAGTTCGCGTTGATTTTAATAAAAGCAAATGAAAAGTTATATTAGCTGAAAGGAAAATATTCTTAACCTTCCTCCAATAGAAATCTGGGGAAAGATCAAATTCTCTTTGTAGTTCCCACTGCTTAGCCCGAATAAAACGGGCAGTTGTTTGGGCTCTTGGGGCTGTTTGAGAATTTATTAATTCATTAATGGTTCTATTTAAAGAGCCCATTTTTTTTAATTTTGGAAAAAGCTCCCTTTGTTGGAAACAAACCGCCCATTTCTCTCCTTTAAAATTCTGCAATTGCCAGCCTACTTGCTGGTAAACATCAAGGTCAGGAATGATAAATTGCCGTTTAAAATCTCGCCAGGTATTCAAGTAATTATTATAAAAATTAATAATAGCCTGGTCTTGGCTGACCACACCTGAATTACTATTTCCTCTTAAATTTAGGAGTAGTTTTTCTGCCTCCAGGTTGAGATGATGGAAAGTCCGATAAAATTTCATCGTCGAAATTTGTTTGTATTTTCTTAGCGAAGATTTTAAAACCTGGATTAACTCTTCGAGAGAAAGCCCCTGATCTACCACTAATAAGCGGTTCTCAATGAGGACCATGATTTGGTTCCCTGGTTGGAAATACCGGCCTAAAAACTCGTCGAGAGCCTGGCCCATACTTTCCTGGTAATCAAAAATATTAAAAATTAGGAGGAATACGCGCCGGGGCCTTTTAACTTCTCGGTTTTTCTCTCTTTGAGGTGGGGACTCTTCTATCTTTTTGGTGAAAAATTCTAACTTCCTTATTTGTTGTTGGACTCCATCCTCCCAAAGTTCAAAATCATCGATAGTTAGACCTCGTAGCGGCTCGCCTTGGAAATAGACTCGGACAGGAATTTCGGCCGCAATCACGGTTACTTTTTGTTGATCTACCAAAGCTTGACAATAGGCGGGGTTAAAATCTAACTTTAAAAGAAAAATAATAACCAAAAGAATGATTGCAATTTTTTTCGTCCCTTTCATGTCTAAGTCCAAAAATAAATACCCGCTCTTCATTTTAAGGTCACTTCTTTCTTTGTAAGCTCATGGCTGGGAGCCCTAACATTACTTTTTTATCTTCTCCAGCTTTTTTATCATCTCCTCAATTGAAGATTGGGCAGGATTGAAGCTCAAAAAGGCCTGCAGTACCCGGAAAGCTGCCTCAACCTCTCCCCATTGTTAACAATAAAAACCTAAATAGAAAGGAAATATCACTATTATAAATCTGATTAGCCTGGAAAAGCACCTCCACTCCTTCAGGAATCTATTGATAAGAAATCCACTTTTCCTCTGCGCTGATCGAACGATCGTCCAAACACCAATTTTGTTCCCTCCCATGTCAATTTTTACTTGCCAATACTAATGCAATTTAGAGTCCTCTTCTATTTTTTTGATCATTTCTTTTACTCTATCTTGTTCTGGGTCAAGGCGCAAGGATGCTTTCAGTACTTCTAAGGCTTTGTTTGTCTGACCAATCTCAAAATAACAAATACCGAGAGAATTGAGAAGACGAGTATCGCTATTGTAGATTTTATTTCCTTCCTGCAAATTTTCAATAGCTACAGCAAACTCCCCTTTCTTCATCAAGGCGATGCCCTTGACCAGATAATAATCAAACATCATCTTCTCGTTATTTTTTATGCTCTCCACCAAAGAAAGAGCCTGATCAAATTTATTAACCTTCAAGAGGAAATTTGCGTACTCAATCAGGCCAGGATGATGATTAGGATTTAGCACATAAGCTTTTCTGTAATTTTGCTCAGCTTCAGAATATTTTTTCACCTTATCATACTGATAAGCCAGGGCATAATAATATAAAAAATTATTGGAAAGAGGAAAAGCCTTGGCTAAAATCACCGGATGAGAAATCTGGACTTGAGGAGAAACAATAAAATTGGTGACTTTTTCATCAAGGACCTGACCTGATTCATCTATTAGAGCTATTTTCATATCATAATAATCTGGATTCAAATCTTTTGCCAGGAAAGAAGAGTTAATACTAAAGATTGGACTAAAGGGATAATTCTTAAGCTCCAGCACATAGGTTTGGTGGGATGGATTATTCTTCTTTAACCCGATAATAGTAATCTTTACTTTTCCCTTTTTCCAAAGGTCTTCATTCAAGTTTACAATCGTAAAAAAACAGGCTATTTTATCAGAAGCAGAAAAAGTATTTTTAGGATCAACCACAAGCTTTTTGTCCATAAATTTAAAAGGCATCTGCATGGGGCTTTTATATTCCTGTAAATCATAGCCTAAGATAGGATTAACAAGCTTTGTCAAGGAAGACTGCTCGGGAATAGACACTGTTTTTTCAAAGACAGTAAATTCTTTACCCACAGAATTCTGGGCAAGGATGTTTAATTCATATTCTCCCTCAATTATGGGAAAAGAATCCTGGATAGCTATACCGTTTGCTCTTATATTATCTAGATTGTCAGGAGAAAAATAAAAAGGAAAGTCTTTCCCATATTGAAAAATAATATCCTTTCCCTTTCTGAGGCTGACATTCAGCTTAAAATTGCAAAAATACTGATCTTTAGGCTCAAAGTAATCAACGGAAATCTTCTTGGGTACAATTGAAAAATGCAAGAAATGTATCTGTTGAACGGGGTCATAACTCCAAGCGATTTTTGCTTCGCTTTGAACATAATTGGTCAGGTATTCAGTGGTAACGATTCCTTTATACTTCAGAAAATGGGTGGCATAAGAAGGATTTATATCTTTTTTTGGAGATTCTAAAATTTTAGCTAAGATAACATTAGCCTGGGGAGAAGGTTGATAATTATATGGAATTTGGCCTGGAATTAAAGAAACAGCCATATTGGCTAAAGTTGGAGCTAATTCTTTAAGTTTTTCATACATTTGAGGATAATTGGTGGTATCTAAGCCTCTTTTATCAATAATTAAGCTCTCTGGACCATCTGAGGTGGGATTGTAGAGCTTGAACTCACCTGAACCTTCTCTCTGATAAAAAACAAGGCCAAAATGCGTGGGCAGGCCTTTTTTCCTGTCGCCATAATAATACCAAACTTGAGCAGGATATATCCCCGCAACCCCTTCAAATCTTTCTATACTAACCGGTGGGCCGAGAATGATATATATTCTTCCCATATCTGTCATCCAGCCTTCCCTAGGAGTTCCCCGGCGGAAATAATTGTTAGCATATAAAAAACGTTTGATATGTTCATCTTTAAATTCATTTTGAGGAGTTCCAGGGGTAGGGTCTCTCTGTTTCCAGAAAGTTTGAATAAAAAGGTCTCGATCTCGATTGGTGGTAAGTTCCATAAAAACAGCTCTCTCTTGAGGGAGAATGATATAGCTCACCAGCTTGAGCCAATCCCTGTATTTTTGAGGAAGATCCTTCTCCTTTATCTTCGCTTGAAAATTTAGAGAGCACGCAAAAAAGATGAAGAGGAAAATAAAAGACGTTGCTTTATTTCTCATAACATTAGGCCTCTTTTATGGATTGTTGGCAGAATTGCTCGCACAGTTATTTTCCCAATTTATTTTCTAACAGGAAGCACATTATAATAGGCTCAGGCTTTAACTTTAAAAATTTTCCTGGTTTTGCCCAGACTCGGCTTTATGGTAATAATTACATCAAAAAAGTATTGGCCAGGCTCAATATCATAGGGAAATTCAAACTTTATCATTTTTAGTTCAAGCACCTTCTCTTCTGGCATATTCAATGACTTATTTTGGGTAAATACATCTTTTTTTAGTCCGTTTTTTGTGTAAATAAAAAAATTGAATTCAAAATCCGCTTTAAGGAGGCCCTCTTTGCTATTAAAAGATAAATTAGTTACTGGTACTTCTATCAGGATCTTTTTTTGGTTTCTATCAAATTGCAAATCAAAATCAATGAAGACCGCATCAGCTTGAATAAATATTTGACCAAATTTGGCTTTGTCTATAACCCACAGTAAATTCCCTAACCCCCCATAATGGCGATTGATGTCGTAGGAACCATCACCTCTTGTGTCTATAAATTCCACCGCCAATCTGTACTTGTAGTAAGACCACCAAATCAGCCCCTTTGCTCCAGGGTAGTTCAAAAATGGTCTCTCTTCTACCCTATCAGGAGGGCCAAGATAAATATATATCCTTCCTCTATCAGTTTTCCACCCCGGGATTCCTTCTTTAAAATGTTTGTTGGCATATTCAATCCTTCGGAAAAATTCATCTTTAAATTCATTTTCTTCTGTATCTGGATCTGGATCTCTTTTGGCCCAAAAATCCTTGATGAACTCCTGGCGGGATTCAATATCGGGGAGGTGATTAAAAATATCTTTCTCCTCTTTGGTCATTATCAGCCTAGCTTTCTCATAAAAACTTTTACTTTGGGGGTCAAGAGCAATCCCCCGGCTCTGATGACAGCTGATTGAAATAAATAGAATTGCCACCATAGAAGTTTGAATTATATATTTCAAGGTGACTCCTTACATTTTCGAATCAAATTATCAAGTTCTCTCTTTTCCCCTGGAGATAGAAACCGATAATTTGCTGTCTTATATCTATTAAAATAATCCAGTGCTTTTTGTTTATTACCTTTGGCTAAGTAAGCTAAACCTAAATTATAAAGCGGAAAAGTAAAATCAGGCTTTAACTCAACAGCTTTCTCCCAGCAGAAAATGGCCCTCTCTATATTTCCTCCTTGGCTGTAGGCTGCTCCTAACCCATTATAAGCTGAAGCATAATTGGGGTCGAGTTCAAGCGCCCGTTTGAAGCTCTCTATAGATTTCTGATATTTCTGTGGTTCCTTTGTTTTTAGAAAAATAGAAAGATAAAGAGAGCCTAAATTATTAAAAACAATAGGATAATCATTATCCAGAGCAAGAGCTCTTTGGTAAGCCGCTAAAGCTTTGTCGTAATCTTTTTTTCTCCAGTAAGCAATCCCTAAATAATTCCAGATCTCAGGGTCATAATCTATAATCTTCAAACCTCTTTGAAGAACATTAATGGCCTCATCATATTGGCCAACTTCTGTTAGGAAAATACCAGAAGTAGTAATGATTTTATAGTTGTTAGGATTATTTTGAAGTCCTTCTTTAAGAGTTTCTACAGCCAGTCTAAATTTTTTCTGGTCTTTGTAAATTGTAGCTAAATAAGTATAAGCTAGATCAAAATCTTTTCTGTCAGCAATAATTTTTTTTAATAATTTTATTCCCTCCTCCATTCTCCCATGGTGATAAGCACCCATCGCTTTCATCAACATACTCTGATAAGGAAGAAGAGTCTTCAAATCATCTTTGGGCGTGAAAACTTTTTTTCTTGATATCTGAATGCTGGCTACATAACCCAGGCTGCGTAACTTTTCTTGTGTTTCCCGGTCGATCTTAGGTTCGTTCTCTATTTTATCAGCATAAGATTTTTCCTTTATTATTTTTTCCAGTTTGACCTTCAACTCTTTTAGATTCTTGCTCGAAGCCAGGTTAAGCGACTCCCTAAAATCCTGGGCTAAATTATAATATTCAGGAATAGGTGAATCTATAAATTTTTCATCTTCTCGAATAAAACCTTTTAAAGGAGCCCATCCCCGGCTGTAATACGGATAAAGTGATTCAAAATAAATTTCTCTCTTTGGAATTTTTTTCCCTTTTATAAGAGGTGAGAGGGAAAAACCTTGGAGAAAGGGAGGCTTCTTAATTCCTAACATATCACAAACAGTGGGATAAATATCAACATGACAGACTTCATCTTCTATCTCTTTAGCTGTAGCTCCTGGAAAAGAAATGATTAAAGGCACCCAGAGAGTGCTGTTATAGGCAAAATAACCATGTGTTGATTCTCCATGCTCACCCAAAGACTCGCCGTGGTCGGCAGTGAAGATAATCAAAGTATTATTTTCAAGGTTTTCCTCTTTCAGAAAGTCAAACAACTGCCCCAAAGCAAAATCAACGTAGGCCACCTCACCGTTATACAGATTATCTTTGTATTTACTCTTAAACGGCTCGGGTGGGTCATAGCGCTGATGAGGATCAAAGCAGTGAATCCAAAGAAACCAAGGTCTATTTTGTTTTCCAAGCCAATCAACTGCTTTCTCCACTACTACTTCAGCTCTTCTCTCAACGAAGGAAAATTCCTGGGAGCTTTTACTGCCATAATGATCATCATAAACGTCAAAACCTTGAGTAAGCCCGAATCTTGAATCAAGGGGAAAAGCCCCGACAAAAGCTCCAGTAGCGTAGCCGTAACTTTTTAAATGCTCAGCCAAAGTTAAAAATTCATCCCTAACTATAAAATGAGAGTTATCATGAACTCCATGATAAGGGGGAATTGTGCCTAACATAATACTTACATGGGAGGGAAGGGTCAAAGGAACATGAGCAAAGGCCCTTTTGAATAAGATACCCTTCTGGGCTATACGGTCAATATGTGGGGTCGACAGGTATTCACTGCTATAGCAACTCAACCTGTCTGGTCTTAAAGTATCAATGGTTATCAGCAGTAAGTTTAATTTTTGCTTATTAGAACTGGTTTTAGCTTCTGAAAAAAAAGTCAAAAAAAGAAAACTCAGTATAAACAAGATGAGGAACAAAGGGACCAATCTGTTTTTTTTCATTGAATTATATTCTTTGCCTAAATTTTATATGGCTTTTTAAGCTAAGAAGGTCACAAAGAGCTAAGGTCACTCTTATTCCCAATTTTCTTTTTCAGAGATTCAATGACACTTTTCACCTGGGACGCACGCTGGGAATCAGGATCATGCTTAAGATAATTATTAAAGACTTCTATCGCTTGTTTATAATTGCCCATAGTCAAATGGGTTAAGCCTAGCTGGTAAAGCCCATCTAGGAAGTCAGGCTGAATCTCAACTGCTTTTTTATAATATTTCAGGGCTTCTTCAAATCTGGACATATTGTAAAAACTGGTACCTATGTTATAAAGGACGATGGGATCACCAATTTTCTCAAAATCTATTTTATTATACCATTCCATAGCTTTTTGGTTATCACCACGATTGGCATAAGTATTTCCAACAAGAAGAATAATCTCGTTATTATTCGGCTCTTTCTCCAAGACCTTAAGATAATACTCTTCAGCCTTATCATATTGTTCCAGGGCAAAATAACAGTTACCGATGTTTTTATTAATCACATAAGCATCAGGAAATTCCTCCGTAATTCTAGTGAAAAAAGCGATGGCTTCCTGATAATTTTTTTGATCAAAAAGCTCATTGCCTTTCTTTAACTCATCTTTCAGCTCATCAGTAATAACCATGCCTTCTATCTTCTTCATGGTAATTTCTATATCCCGATTCCTACTGTATTCCTTAATCTCAGCATTAATTTTTTTAGGCATATATCCTTCTTTCTCAAAATCAATATTCCATTTCCCTCCTCTGATCCAGAATGCTTTCCATTTTCCATTGGCATCAGTCACCGTTTCAAAGCCTGAATGAGCTTTCAAGGAGTAGAGTTTAACCTTAACACCTTCCAGAGGATTTCCCTCTTCATCATAAACATAACCGATTACTTTACCCTTCCCTCTGTAGCCCTGAGCCAGGGCTAAATTAACTATTAACAACAAAGAAGCTATAAAAAAAGCTACTCTTTTCATCTTTAGCCTCCACTAAAATTTTATCACTTGCCAGCAGGAAAAAAAAGCCCTTCCCTCCGCCACAGAGAGAAGGGCTTTGAACTCGTAGTCGAAGCGCCGCTTAGAAGGTGAACCTCACACCGACTCTGATAACCCTGGGATTTAGAATTCTAAGATCTTGACCGAAATTGCTGGCCGTGATTTTTGTCTCTTTCTTCAAGGGATGAGCAGAATTAGTAATATTAAAAGCATCTACACCTAAAATAACAGTGGAAGTCTCACTTACCTGAAAGACTTTCTCCAGCCTAAAATCAAGTTCCCAGAAGGTGGGCAAACGCTGGTCACCAAATTTGCCGCCGCCATCCGGATTCCCGTAAAGCTCTCCCCAACCAATGCCAGGTCTGTAAACATCAACATAAGTAGGCATCACGTATCCTTCTCGAGCCCTAAAAACACCGCTAACATTTACTCCAAAAGGCATCTGGTAAAGGCCTGAGATTTTGAGCTGCCAGCGGGAATTGACGTAAATCCCTTGGACTCCAGAACCACCGCTTTCGGGCGCAACCACTCCACCGTCATAATAAGGTACATAGGTAGGATCAATATACTCTCCTTCCCAATGCGAAGTCCAGCGGGAAAGGGTGAAGGAGCCATCCAGCATCCAGCGGTTGGAAAGTCTTTTCTTTAAAACAAGCTGCCCGGCTAGGTAGCGCTGATATCTCTTCTTATAATTAGTTCTGTATCTATAAGGATAATATCTGTAGCGACCGTAGTAATCATAATCAACAACTGGGTCATGTCCCGCCAGAAAGTAGTTGCTCGAATCTTCGATGGTCCCATCAGGAAGCATGCCTTTTGTCCAGGTTAAGTTGTGTTGTTTCTTGTAGAAAAATTCCACCCGAGCAGCAAAATCTGTCAATAATTCCTTCTCATAAGACACCGTTAGCTCATCAAGGATAGGCGAACTGTACTTAGAGTCATATTTGTTGCGGGGCGCCACACTGGTTGGATCATCGATATTAATGCCGCCATACCAGAGCCAACCAGAAGGATTATTGGGGTCCATCAAGGCCCCGGTGTCCCAATCATAACCAAAAAGCTCATCAGAAGTTACCCGGCCATCGCCATTTAAATCCTGCCAGAGGAGGTCAATTTCTGTCCAGCCAATTGGATTAACAAAGTCCGCTAGGCCAAATCCCGACTGCGAACCATAGCGGTTAACAGACAACTTAATAACATCTTTGCCATTGCCGAAAATATCATAAATCAAACTGAATCGAGGTGACAAAGTTTTCCACTTGACACCCGGATCTAACTCAGAAATAGTAACTTCTGGCATATAGTGGGGAAGCCAGGGGGAAGCAGGCTGTGATTCATCCTTAATTTTAGACATTTCCTGGTCATAACGGAGCCCAACATTGACCGTCAAATTCCCGAAGGTCATAGTATCCTGTATAAAAGCAGAATAACGAGCAAACCACTCGTTTATCAAGTAGTCTCTGTTAAGCCAGGCTTCCCACCACTCTCCTGTGGGAAGACTTGGGTCAGGTCCCCAATAGACAAGACAAAGGTTTCCTTCATAATAATCATAAGTAGTAACTATAGCTGTTACATAGTCAACCCCAAATTTTATCTCATGATCTCCTCCGAGAATGCCTTCGGCAAAGTAGTTACCGCTAAAGTTGATGTTGAGCTGGTCTCTGTCGCAGCCGTAATCATCGATATTACCAGAAACATAAAAGGTGGGATAATACCGGCGAATCATGTATGGCCCTGAACCATCCGGGGTCCTGGGGCCATTGACTGGATGTAAGGCAAAACCACCGTTCATGAAAATCCCCTTGAGATTGAGATAGAGGTTGCCGAACATCTGCTCCACTTCTCCCTTCCAGATATAGCCAGGCCCATCCTGATTCCAGAGTGTCTCTGGAGCTTGGACAGTGTAACCCCAATTTGATCGACCCCATTTGAGCTTGTTATCATACTCAAGGAAAGCTTCCATTCTGGTAGTCGGTGTCAACTGCAAGTTAACCTTTCCGTAACCAGAAACTAACCAGGTCTTATCTGAAGTTCCGGCCAAAGTCAAAGAGTCGATATCCTGAACTCCCCAAGAAGCGTAGAACCAAGCTCTATCTTTGACAATAGGGCCGCCAAAATTGGCGCCGTAAAGATAGACTTTATTAATTCCTGCTGATGAGTAGCCAATGTCTTTCAGAGACTGAGGGACGTTATCCGACTGCCATTCGCCTCTTTCTACATCTAAATAAAAAGTTCCAGAGTAGGTATTGCCGCCTCGCTTGCTGATGAGGTTGAGCTGGACACCGCCGGTTTGAGATTTGACATCATTGTTGCCGTAGTTGATCTGCAGCTCCTCATAACTGGCAATGTTAACATAGCTCGGAGCCGCTCCTAAAGCAGAATTATCGGTGATATTAGCCCCATCAATGCTCCAGGTACTATCTCCATCTCTTGAGCCATGGCCATAATAAGAAGATTGCTGGCCAGCCTCGTTGCCGCCGACATCTTCTCTGTCAATGAGCATGCCTGGGACAAGAGACATGATAACCCAAGGATTGCGGGCTGTAGGCAGGCTCATGATCATCTCTTGGGAGATATTAACACCAACTTGAGTTTTTTTGGTATCAATAACTGGCGTTTCTCCAATTACCGTTACTTCTTCTTCAATAGCCGCCTGCTCGAGAACAATATCAAGGACGACATCTCTTCCGAAGGAAATATTAATCTTTTCCCGAATGAGGGTCTTGAATCCAGGCAGTTCAAATTTCAAAGTGTAATCTTTGGCAACCGGGAGACTCAGAAACCGGAAGTTTCCTTCCTCAGAAGTTATGGTGGTCATAGTGGCAATCTTTGATCCTGTTAAAGTTACAGTTACCCCAGGTAGGGGGACTCCCTCAGGATCTTTAACTTTTCCCTTAATAGCTCCGTACTCTTGGGCAAAACTGAAAATTCCCACCAAAAGAATTAAGCACATTAAGATTAAAAATTTTTTCAAATCCTTTCCCCTTTCTTTTTCCTCTTTTCGAGGTTAATCTTTGATCCTCTACCCTAGAGTGAAATTTTTCACTCCACCCTTAACCAAATATTCCGATTCGCCCCCTTTTCACCTCCTTCTTAAAATTTAGAAAAATCTGTAAATTTAAACTGCAATTTTTATGCCAACTCTGCTGTTTTACTTATTTATTGTAATTTCAATGATTTATTAGAATTTAGCCATTACTATAAATCCAATTTTTTGGACTAAATCCAATTTTTTGGACTAAATCCAACTCTTAATAAGGCTTTAGTTAGGGCTTGGAGACAATCCTCTCTAGCTTAATTTGCAGCTATTCATTCCTAAGGTATTATCATGAAAAAAAATCAAATATTACTACCACCTATTATTCAAAATTGATCCATGAGGAAAATATTTAGAGTTGCTTTAGAAAACAAATTATAGCCCAATAAGCCACTTATCCAGCGGTTAGCGCTTCCTTATCCTGAAAATTGATAATGAATCTTAAGCCTTGTTCCTGAGTTGCCTCCATTTCTCCTTCTAATTGGTGAACCAAAGCAGAGATAATTTTCGTCCCCAGGCTCTATACTTTTTCCCAATCAAAACCCGTTTGGAGAGGCTTTGATGACGATTTACGGCAAGTCCTTTCTTTACGCTTCCTTCCTTTTACCTTCTCAGGTCTTGTCGTCCATTCTCCCAAAAGGAGATTGGAGATGAATTGTGAAATCGTAAATATAGTCATCAATCTTGAACGAATTCTAACGACCAAGATGACAGTTATTTTTAGCTCCCAATTAAAAATTGAAAAAATGTAATGTCTAATCAAAAAACCGGGAATTCTACTTGACATATTTTTTTCGCTGCTATAGGTTAATTTTCTAAAATCTGGGGGAAGCAAAATAGAGGAGAATGTATCCTGTTCAGTTGAAGTTATTTTCCTTGGTTCAATGTAAGTTGTTTCCAATTGATCAAGGAAATTCAAGGTCTTCTCTTCAAAGCAAATCAATTTTAATTACCAACAAAAAGTTAGTTCTTTTTAAAATATTTTTTCTTACGTTATTTATTTTTATTTTTCTCATTCTTAATTATTCTTTTCTTTTCGCCTCCGAACTGGCGGAAATCTCTTCTTGGATGCAATTCGAACGAATCACCATCGAGGACGGCCTTTCCCAAAGTACGGGAAATTGCCTTCTTCAAGATAAACTAGGTTTTCTATGGATCGGAACTGAAGATGGCCTCAATCGCTACGATGGCCTCCGTTTTAGAATTTATCGCCCTGAACAAGGAAATAAAAACAGCCTTTCCGATGGTTACATCCTCTGTCTTCACGAAGACCGCCGGGGGAATCTTTGGATTGGCACTCTATCTGGCGGGTTAAATCTTTACGACCGCCGCCAAGACAGATTCACCTCCTATTTTTACAAATCTGAAACAACCACAATTCCGGCTGAAATTCTTCCTCTCAGTATCCAGGTAATTCACGAAGATAATCAGGGCCGTCTCTGGTTGGGAACAACATCAGGTTTAGTTCTTTTTGAGCCCTTAAGTGAAACTTCACAGTTGTTTCAGCATGAACCCCAAAATCCATTAAGTCTTACTCATGACTCAGTTTTATCTCTAACTGAAGACAAGCAAGGTCATCTTTGGATTGGAACTGAAAGAGGCCTTAACGTTTTGGACCTCTCCTCGAAAGAATTCAAACAATCCTTTCTCCCGGAAAAAAGTCGCCGCTTTTTTGCTCAACAAACAATCCGTTGCCTTCACTTTGATTCCTCTGGATGCTTATGGATAGGAACAGATGAAAATTTATCTTGTTATAACTTGCAAACCAAGGAAATTACATCTTTTTCTCCCCAAGCAACTGACCCATCCCGTCTCAGTTTCAGTTATATTCGCTGCCTATGGGAAGATGAAAGTGGAATTCTTTGGATTGGCACTTATGGCGGAGGTCTCCATTTGTTCGATCGCCGCCAGCAAAGATTCTATAGAATTATCAACAGGCCTGAAGATTCCTCAAGTCTTCCCAATAATTATATTAACTGTATTATCCAAGATAGAACGGGAGTTATTTGGATCGGCACTTTTGGTGGAGGAATAGCCAAATATTGCGAACCTATCAAGAAAAAGTTTACTCACATCAACCAGGAAACCCGAGGGGGATTAGCTATCTCCGCCAATATTGTTTTCGCCATTTTAGAAGACAGCCATGGCCAATTATGGGTGGGGACTTATGGCGGTGGACTTGACTGCTTGGACAGGGAAAAAAGAACCAAGATAAATTACTGTCATCAACCAGGAAATCCTTACTCCCTGGAGAATAATCACATAAGATGCCTTTTGGAAGACAGCTCAGGCTTTATCTGGATTGGAACATATGGAGGATTAGAAAGATTTGATCCCCGCCGGAGAATTTTCTCCCATTTTCGCCACGATCCGAATAATCCCTCGAGTTTGGGGCATAATTACATCCGGGCCTTAGTTGAAGATGATCAAAGCTTACTCTGGGTAGGAACAATGGGAGGAGGGGTTGACTGTTATAATCCTCAGAAGGGAGTCTTTCATCATTTCCGTCACGACCCATCTGATCAAGCTAGTTTAAGTGATAATCGGGTCACTTCTCTTCTCCTTGACCAGGAAGGTTATCTTTGGGTGGGAACAAGTTTCGGACTCAACCGACTTGACCGCCATTCGGGGCATGTAGTCAGATTTATTTCCGATCCTGGAGATGCTGAGTCTTTGAGTAACAATCGAATTCTTTGTCTTTATCAAGATACCAAGGGGCGTCTCTGGATTGGTACTTACGGAGGCGGTTTAAATTTATTTAATAAAAAAACCAATAAATTTAGAGCCTATCACCAAAAAGATGGCTTGCCCAATGATGTAATTTACGGCATTGTCGAAGATGACCAAGGGAGGCTATGGATAAGTACCAATCAGGGCCTTTGTTGCTTTGACCCCAACCAAATAACATTTCGAAATTACAATGCTTCTGATGGCTTACAAAGCAATGAGTTTAACTCCGGAGCTTACTTCAAGAACAAGAAAGGAGAAATATTCTTTGGGGGAGTAAACGGACTTAATATTTTTCATCCTGAGACCATGCCTCTCAACCAGCTTCCCCCGCCTGTAGTCTTAACTGGTATGCGAATTTTACACCAGCCCATTTCGGTCCCATCTGACACCTCCAAGAAAATCCTCCAAGAATCGATTGAGGTGGCGAAAACACTTACTCTCTTTCCTTCCCACCGAGTTGTTACTTTTGAATTTGCGGCCTTAGATTTCGTGGCTCCTGAAAAAAATAAGTATGCCTTCAAACTGGAAGGATTCGATGAAGAATGGAATTATATTGGCTCTCAATCTTCGGCCACTTATACTAATCTGCCTCCAGGGCGCTATGTCTTCCGAGTTAAGGCGGCTAATAATGACTATGTTTGGAATGAACAGGGGCTATCCTTAAAAATTTGGAAGAAGCCCTCTTATTGGCAGACATGGTGGTTCAAAGTTATCCTTGGTTTGGTTGTAATTTGGCTTGGCCTGGTTGTCCATCTCATCCGGACTCAAGCAATCAGGGAAAAAAAACAACAACTGGAAAGAATTAATGTTCAGCTCGGTGAAGAAATTAAATCAAGAAAACAAGCTGAAAAAGAGCTAAAAAAATTGACCAATGAACTGGAAAAAAGAGTTGAGAAAAGGACAAGAGACTTATTGGAAGCTAAAAACAGACTGGAAAAAGAAATCATCCAGCGGGAAAAAATAAGCGCTGCCCTCCGCCACTCCCTCAAAGAAAAAGAAATTTTACTCCAAGAGATTCACCATCGAATAAAAAATAACATGCAGATTGTCTGTAGCATGTTAAACCTGCAGATGAGAAATTTTAATGATCAACAAATTCAGGAAGCTTTCAAGATCAGTCTGGGCAGGTTACGAACCATGGCATTAGTTCACGAAGAACTTTATCAACAAAAATTATTCACTGCCATTGATTTTAACGACTACATTGCCCGGCTAGTGGAATACCTTAAGAAAATTTACTCTGAATTAGAGAACCGCATCAAGACTAAATTAGCCATAGATAAATTTTATTTAGACTTAACCAAGGCTATCCCCTGTGCTCTGATTTTAAATGAATTGCTGGCCAATTGCGTTAAGCATGCTTTTCCGCCCGAGAAACGGCCAAAAGGGCTTATTGAAATCTCAATGAAGAAAAAAGAAAATGGAAAGCATGAACTGATTATCATTGATGACGGGATAGGCTTCCACGAAAAGGTCGACCTTGAAAAGACCTCAAGCTTAGGCCTGAGAATTATCCATAATCTTGTCCAGCAATTAGAGGGAGAGATTAAAATAGATTCCGGCCCCCAGGGCACCAAAGTATTCATCAGTTTTTAATCACGCGGTCAATTCTTAGAAGCTTTCTTTCCTTCCTTTTATTGTTAAAAGGAAAAATCTCTTTAAATTCCGAGTAAAGAAACTCCCTTTGCTTAGCCAACCTAAAAAATTCTTCTCTTCAGCTCCTCCACAATTTCTAGTTCTTTATTTCTCCCCTTTCACTCGAAAAATTAGCAAGCTAGCTAAGTTAACTAATTTTCAAGCCGCAGTCCACAAAAAGCATTTTTCTTAACTTTTATCTCTTGAATTCAAATGGCAAGCTCTTTATCATGGCTATGGTCTAATTCCGCTGGGAAACTACCCAAGCCTAAAGGCCCAGAAGAAAAATTTGGGAGTGAAACATGGGTGACCAAAATGGCTTATTTCTATCCCCTCATCGCACCGCCGAGGAAATAATCAAGCGCCTCCAAAGTTTATCTGACCCCCAATTCGCCCGCCAAAGCCAACGTTTTTTCAAAGAACAACTTGTCCTTTTAGGAATTCCAGCCCCCAAACTACGCCGAGAAGCTCGCTCTATCTACAATAAAGTCAAGCCCTATTGGACGTCGGCAGAGGCTCTCGAATTCTGCCAACGGCTCCTCCCCGAGCCACCAGTTGAAATCAGGTCTCTGGCCATCCTTGTGCTGAGTTATTATACTCCTTCCTTGACTAAGCACCATTTACCTTTAATTAAAAGCTGGCTCCTGGCCAATTATGTCGACAACTGGGCCCTGGTGGATCTCTTGGCCCCGGCAATCATCTCTCCCTTAGTAAAGAAATCACCAGAAATAGTTGAGGAGCTATATACTTGGACGAAAAGTCCCAATTTGTGGCTACGAAGGGCGGCTTTAGTGGCTCTAATTCCTCTTGTCCGCCAAGGAAATCAATTGCGGGAAGCTTACCATATGGTCCTCAGGCTGTTATCCGATTCCGAAGATCTCATTCACAAAGCAATGGGCTGGTTATTGAGAGAGGCCGGTAAAAAAGATGTTCAGCGCTTAGAAAATTTTCTTCTGGCTTATGGACCTCGAATTCCCCGGACCACGGTACGCTATGCTCTAGAACGATTTCCAAAAAAGAAAAGAAAAAAACTACTCCTGGCTACCAAAGGAGAAAAGGTTAGCCAGCCAAGCAAATGAGGAGAGGAGACCATAGGGGCTAAAGAAATTAAGCTGATGATCCAGGATGAGGCTAAATAATCTGTCTTTCCTGAAAAAGAAATGCCTTAGGGAAAAGATTTAATGGCCTTGGCCTTTAAATTCTCCAATCTGTCGCTTAAAATAAAATATTGTTGACAAGGAGAAGCTAATGAATACCAAGAAAGGAACATCACTTAATGAAGATGAAAAAATCTACCGCCTCAGCTTTGAAATTCACACCTATGAAGTTGATTTTCGAGGCCGAGCCCATCTCCAGGCTTTACTCTGTTTCCTTCAGGAAGCAGCAGCCCGGCAGGCGACTCATTTAGGTTTTGGTTATGACCATCTTGTCAAGAAAGGTTTGGTTTGGCTTTTATCGCGTTATCATCTGAAAATTAACCGCTACCCCTGGCTAGGGGAAAAAATTGAAATTTTAACTTGGCCGTCAGGGGACCAAGGAGTCTTTGCTCTGCGGGATTTTGAGGTCCGCGACCAAAGAGGAGCCACTATCTTGGTCGCCACCAGTTCCTGGGTTCTCTGGGATGTAAAGGCAAAGCAGCCAAAGCTGGTGGAAATCCTGAAGCACAGCAATGTAGTTAGGGAAAAAAGAGCCCTGCGGGATAATTTTGAACCCCTGCCGGCACTAGAAAAAATTGATTATCAACAAGAATTCAAAGTTATGATGAAACACTTAGACCTAAACCGCCATGTCAACAATACTGTCTACATTCAGTGGGCCATCGAGAGTATCCCCCCAGAAATATTGCTTCGCTTATTTCCGCTGGAAGTAGAAATTTCTTATAAGGCCGAAGCTTTCTTTGCTGAAGAAGTAGTCTCTCGTCTCCAGCAAGTCCAGGAATCACCCCTTCTGAATCAAGCGAATCCCAACTTAAATGGTGACAATTATCTATTTATTCATAGTATTGTCAACCATAAAAAGGGGCATGAGTTAGCTCGCCTGCGCACTATTTGGGGGAACTTATCCGAGGCCTCTTCCTTTCCTTCCGCCCCCATTCACTCCCAAATTAAATAAATTCGCCGCCTTCATCTCCAGGCAAAAGATAGGAAAAATATATTCTTCCCTTGGCCATAATTAGACCTTAATCCTAGTTACCACTCCTCTCTTTTGCTTTGGAGGAAAGAAGGGTATAATTTAAAGGGGAGGTAAATTATGAAATTAAATTGGGGATTATCTTGGTTTTCTGTGGCCATCCTTCTTGTCTGGATGGTTTTGGCCTTTAGCTGTGTTTCCTCCCAGCAACCCCAAAAGGTTAAACTCGATCCGGTTAGTGAACAATTCCTAGATAACGTCAGCTTCATAATTTTGCCAGTCGAAGAAAAAATTTTTCGGGAGATGCCTCCTGAAGACAGAGGAGAATTTATCCGCGATTTCTGGGCCCGCCGGGACCCTGATCCTTCTACTCCCGGTAATGAATATCGTCAAACTTACTACACTCGCTTAGCCATCGCTGACCGGGCTTTTAAAGTGGGTAAGCCCGGACGCAAAACCGACCGGGGCCGCATTTACATTTTATTTGGACCGCCGACTAACGTGATTACGAAGTCGATGGGTGACGTACCCTACGAGCAGCGAGGCTTTGTTAAAGCAAATCCCTTGGAATCAGGGACTATCACGGAACGAGCTACCGAGATCTGGATTTATGATAACTACCCTGAATACTTTGCAGGACCCCTTCGTCTGGTCTTTGTTGATTATTACGGAACTGGTGACTACCGCCTCGAAACCAAGCTTGAGATCACTCCCTTCTCGATGGTGGCTCCAGAATGGGACCCCCCTAATTTGGCTAAATACCAATGGGTTGGAGAAATTGCCCAAGATGAAAAAACAGCCGCCGATTTGTCTATTTTCGATTACAACGCCACCGCTGTTACCTCTCTTCTCGGAGAAGGACTAGTCGCCCAAGTTAAGGTAGATATTCCCTTCGCTCGCCTTGACTTTAGGCAGGAGGGGGAAAATTACACTTACGACTTGTTATTATCGGTCGAAATTAGAGATGGGCAAAAAAACATTATCACTCATCAAGCAGAAGAAATCGGGAACAGCCTTTCTCTCGAGCTACTCAAAAGTAATATCTCCAACCAAGTCAATATTCACCGGGAATGGACCTTGGATTTGCCACCGCAAAGCTTTTACATCTACATCAGCGTAACCGATAAAGTTAGAGGCAAACGCCTCCGCAAGTTACTAAAAGTGACTTCTTGAGCTAAGCTATCGTAACCGCTTATTTCTTGATTAGCTCTTCAAGTTTAGGGATAAGATTGCGGATGGTTGGGGTTTGGGGATCATCAGGGGCTAACTCAACAAACTTTTTCAAATTATCCACCGCATTCTGGTAATCAGCCTTATTTAAATACGCGTAACCAATCTGACGATAGGGAGGAGCCCAGTCTGGTTTAATCTGAATTGCCAGCTGATAATATTTAATCGCCTCGTCAATTTGTCGTTCCTTAAAGTAAATCTCGGCGACATTAAAAGCCAGGGTTTCGTCTTGGGGAAAAATATCGATGGCCTGTTTCAAATATTCCTGCCCTTTCGCAAAATCACCCTGCTTAATGTAAACATGACCTATGTTGGCTAAAGCTCTGGCCGCCACTTCATTTCCAGCAAATTCCCCGCCTCCCTCTTTAATTTTATCTAGTACGCTTTGATAATATTGAAGCGCTTTCTCATAATCGCCCATTTCCCGGTAACAATTCCCGAGGTTTATATAAACATGATAAAGAGTGGGGTTCTTGCTTAAGAAGGCCTCAAACTTAGTCACGGCTTCCTGGTAATTGCCCTGGTCGAATAGATTATTTCCTTCTTCAAAGATAGCTAGAGAGGCTTCATCGTCAATGGCCGGAGCCCCCAATGTCCGCGCCTGAACTTTTTTCAAAGTGAAGTGAACTGGAGGATTATTGCGAGAAAACTGACTGACTCGCATCTCATGATAAACAGGAGCATAACCTTCTTTGGTGGCCGTTATCCGGAAAAAACCGGTTCCTAAACCAGCAATTGCCCAATTGCCCTTTTCGTCCGACTTGGATTCAAAGGTGGTGTTAAATTCAAGGTGCTGAGCCACAATCTTGGCTCCTTCAATCGGATTGCCTGCCTCATCTTTAACTGTCCCATGAATACGACCCCGGCCTCTTCCTTGCTGGGCCCAGGCAGAAAGGGAAAAAATAAGCATGGCGGCGATAATAAAGGTGAATAATTTTTTATAATTCATTTTATAGCCTCCATTATTTCTTTTCTATTTTATCTTATTAGGCCAGGAAACTCAATAATGACTGTCTCTTAGCATCTGAAAGCTTTTCCTTCCTGGGAAATCTCTTGTTAATTGAGAGCTCTAGAAGTAACTAGCTTTTGCTCTCATGATCATCTTTTTCTTTCCCCAATTCACGCTGAGACCACCCCACTTTGGCCATATTATCAGGCTCCAAGGGGCAGGCAAAGAGCCCTGCCTTATTGAGGATAAGAAGTTAATAGCCGAGTTATTTTCTAATATCACACAGAAAATCAAACCGCGGTTGAGGAAAAAGGTCTTCCAAAATAAGCGGAATCGTTGGCGGTGAGTATTTCTCAACTTTTAGTTTAAGCCCCAAGTCGTCGAAAATCTGCTGGGCTTTCTCCTTCTCACCCAAGTAAAAATAACAACGGGCCCGGTTCCTTTGGGCATAGATGTCTTTCGGGTTTTCCTCCACCAAGCTTTCCCAAATAGCCAAGGACTCTTGATACTGCTTGTCATTATAAAGAAGGCACGCCAAATCTTTCCGAGCTAAAAGGAAATGGTCGGCTAATTCCTCTAAAGATTTCCTTGCTTCTTTTTGACGACCGAGATAATAATCCAGATAAGCCTTCAAAAATGAAACAGTAGCCTCTTTTTGCGCGGAAGCAAGAAGTGGCTGAATAATTTTTTCTCCTTCCTTGTAATCTTTGAGGAAGCAATTGATTAAGCATAGCTGTCGTCTTGCTTCATCAGGCAAATACTCCGCCTTTAAAGCTTCTTCAAGATGTTTGCGGGCTCTTTTATAGTCTTTCTTTCTTTTGTCGAGGATACCTAAAGCGTATTTTAGCAGTCCCTTCCTCTTTTTGGTAAAAACCACCCCGCCCCGCTGAGCTAAGTACATATCTTCCTGCGAAAAGGCTTGGAGGCGTTTACCTGCTTCCAAGGTGCCCCCAGCTTTTGCCAATTTTTCAGTTTCAAATTCCACCTTTTCCAAGACCTTAAAGGCTTCTTCCTGGTCTCCCAAGAAATAGAGCGCTAATCCCTTATAGAGAAGGCAATCGTAATTTCGAGGATACCGCTTTAACTTACTTTCAACTAATTTTAAGGCTTCTTCTGCCTGACCTTGTTCCAGGAGACGACAGGCGCGCACCTCTTCTAAGTAAGCTTGGGGCAAAACAAATTGCGTTCCACTGGCCACTATCAGCAAAAACACGAAAAGAAAATATTTTTTGATCACTATAAAACCCCCTCAATAATAAAATTTTATCCTCATTAGGATCGCCGCCACCACTAAACAACCATTTCTTAGCTAATCATCTCTTCTTCTTTTTAACTTAAAAATAAGTTAAACAGGTGAGGCGGTCCTCTTTTTTTACCTCTCTTTTTGTCCCCTCTTTTAACAATTCTAATGGCCTCTCCTGCCCAATTAGAGTTTAAATTCAAGCACTTTGCGCAGCAGGTCGCCACTTGTTTCTTCTTTCAAAATGGCATAGATTTTTCCTGGTTTCGCCTTAAAAAGTTGGGTTTGCTGCGAAGTAAGGGATAAAGGCATTTCAATCTCAAGTTTTTGTCCCCGGAAATTCTTCAATTCCTCCTCGGTGGTAACCACCGGGAATGACTTCTCCTTTTCCCAAACAATTTCACCCTGAGCATTGCGAATTTCTACTCGCAGGTGAACCGCTGTCCGGAGTTTTCCTTCCTCGTCCTGTTTAAACCAAAATGAGGTATAAGGGATATCGACCAAAATCACCCCTTCGACAGTAGCATCGTCTTTAATTTTTTTCTTGACCTGCCATTTAAAATCGAATATCCGGGCATCACCCCGAATGGTTTGCTGAAATTGAGATTGGGCCATACTTAATTCATGCATATACCTTAAATTAATTGTCCGCAATGGGGTTAAGTCATAAGTCACTAGACGATAGGTGCCGTTGCAGTATTCATCAACAAAAACAACTGGAAATCCACCATAATACCAGATTTCTTGACAAGGACCCGCCGGTCCATAGCCCATGGGATAGGTCATCCGCTCCATGGGGGGGCCAAAGAGGATGTAGATCCGCCCCCTGTCGGTGAGCCATCCGGGGCGGCCTTCGCTGACAAAAAGCTCGTTGGCCTGCTCGATACGGTTGTAATATTCCAGCTTGAACTCATTTTCTTCAGTGGTTGGATCAGGGTCGCGACGTTTCCAAAATTCTTCGATGAATTCTTTTCGTTCCTCCTTCGGCATATCCAAGAAAAGATGTTCTTCTTGTTTGGTGATAATATAACGCACCTTAGATAAAAACTCGGCATCCTCGGGATCAAGTTTTTTCTCTAGACGATAATAATGGCAACTATGAATAGTCCCGAGAACAAAAAAACCAATTAAAAAAAGGGCCAGCCAGTTTCTTAGCCTCTTGTTTTTAACTTCTTGCATCATTTCTCCTTAAAGAGAAAAATTAAGAGAGAATGTTTTCATCTTCTCTCAATTATTCTCTTTTTAATTTTTTACCTTCTTAATATTTCTCTTTTCCAAGACCTATTTTACAAGATAATTCCCTGGAGTTAAGTAATTTTCTTGTTTTAACTTTTTTCATTTCCTGCTTCTCTCTTGCCTTTTTTCTCTTCTTCTTATCCCGGAAAAAAGGCTACCTTTCCTTGAGGGCTTTAAGTTTTTTCTCTATTTCGGGTTGATGAGGATTTAACTGCAGTGATTTTTCCCATACCACCCGGGCTTCCTCCTTCCGGTCTAGGGCAAAATAGCAATCCCCAAGGGCGTTGAGAAGATGGGGATTGGTACCAAAGCGCTCTACCGCCTGGTCATAAACTTCGACAGCTTGGGCCCATTTCCCCAACTTTTGCCAACTCTTCCCCAGGAGGTCTAAAATTTCGTAAGTCAAATTGGGCTGCTTCAGAAAGGGCGCAAGAAGCGTTGGAACTTGGTCTATCTCTCCCAAATTCCAGTGGGCTTGGGCCAAGCCAAAAGCATATTCTAGGTTACCAGGACTAGACTGGTAGGCCTGCAAGAGGTGTGATTTTGCTTGCTGGGCCTGACCATTATTGAGATACTGAGTGCCGATAACATAGTTATAAATTTGGTCATCAAGGCCAGGGAGAAGTTTAGAATAAACCCACGGGCGGGGAATTCCTGACGAATAAGTAATGTCAAATTCATCCGCGACCGAAACCATTTCTTGTCCTTGGGAAAGCAAAGCCACCTCGACCACATAATGGGCCGGAACAAAATCCTGAAGTGGAAAGGCCAATATAAAATCCTGAAGAGAGCCCCTTAGTGGAGAAGGTTTAAGCTTTTGAGTTTTGACCACTTGATTTTCCTTGATAAACCTGATCTCGATTTCTCCCTGCTCTTGGAACTGGGGCGTAAGACCTCCCACCTGAAACCCAAGGTAAAGAGTATCAGACTGGAGAAATACCCGGTTGCCCTGAAAATATAATCGCTTTCCTTGCAGAAAAAAGGGCCGGAGGCGTCCCTGGGGATCAGTTTTAGCTTGAGCATCATAAGCCAGGAGCAATGGAGATAATTGAACCTGTTGCCCTAGAGGGGGGATAAAGATGGTTTTTTCCACCGAAGTAAATTCCTTGGAAATTTCATTTTTCAATAACAACGAGAGTTTGAACTCCCCAGGAATCAAAGGAAACATATCTCTAATGCTTAAGGGACGGCGACTTATTTCAGACATTTGTTGTTGACTGAACTCTAAATGAATATTTTTTTCAAATTGGTAAACCTGCTGCCCTTTCATATTACTGACTGTGCCGTTTAGTTTTAGGGTGGTGTAATATTTGTTTTGGTATTGATTAACCGAAAGCTGCTCGGGTTCGATGGCGTAATGGATAAAACTCAACCCTGAAGGAGTCTGGAAAGCCTTGACCACCGAATCACAATCGATGTAATTGGTGGAATACTCCACTTCTACAATATCTTTATATTCCAGAAATTTACGGGCATATTTTTCTTCCACTGTTTTCACAGGCGCCATCTCTATTTGCTGCAGAAGCACATCGGAAGACATAGTTGGTCGACCGGCCACGACGGCTCTTTCCCCCGGGATTAAATTAAGAGATACCTCAGCTAGTTCAGGCTCGAATTCCCGGAGTTGTTCATAAGCGGCCATATAATCTATTGGATCTCCATAGTAAGAAGTAAGCAGCGCCATGGGGCCATCTTGTAATGGACTATAGAGACGATACTCGCCGGTACCCCCTTCCTGAAAAAAAACCACATAAAAGCCTGGAGGTAAACCCAGATTAGTCTTGCCCTGATAGAACCAAACCTCGGTGGGATAAACTTGGGTTTTCCCTTCAAAACGAGTAACATCATTCGGCTCGCCTAAAATAATGTAGACCCGCCCCCGGTCAGTCTTCCAGCCGGGCTTGGGGATACCACGACCAAAGAAATGGTTAGCATAATTTATCCGCCGGTAATGTTCATTCTTAAATTCATTTTCAGGCGTACTAGGAGTAGGATCACGATGACGCCAGAAGGCCTCGATAAATAAATCTCGCTCCCGGTCAGTCTGAAGCTGGAGAAAAACCTCCTTTTCAACTGGAGTGATAATATACACCACCTCTTCTTCTAACCATTTTCGATAACGCTCAGATAATTCTTGAGGTTTTAATTTTTGGAAAGACAACACCGAGCTAGCTAATAGAAAAACAAGCAACCCCAGAAGCAAACTTTTTCTTTTATTCAAAAAAAATCCTCCTTCTTTCATAATCTTAGTCTTAGTTCTAATCGTTGTCTTTTAATTATATCTCAATCTCTATTTTTGGAAAAGAAAACACTGACCATCAAATCTTGGCTCTGCTCCGACGGCAAAAAAAAGAACTCCACCTAGCTTAGACATGCTTGGTTGAATAGAGAAGGATTGAGGATTGACACCTAGCGCTATCCAAGGTAGTCACCTCCGGATTCAGGGCTTTCCTCAGGCCAGGGTATTACGGCTTTCTTTCCCCAAGGCAACTGGATTAAACAGAGGCGGAAGGCTTGTTCCCCAAAGCCAATTGCTTTAATTCAAGCAATTTGTCAGGAGTAATCTTACTCCAGAGATAAGGAAAAAGAATTTTATTCTGCAAGAGAGGATCACTGTTTTTTTTAAGTTTGCCAGTTTGAATCAAATGCTCCCATTCGCTTGTGCCGGGCACAGGAGAGAAAAAGGCCAGGCGAGGCCTCGCCCCCAGCTTTTTCACTTCTAGAATACTCTCCCGGACACTCTCTGCCTCTTGATCGGGTAATCCCACAAGAAGATAAACATTTATCTCCTCCGGCCGATAACCGGCTTTGGTCAGAAAATTCATGGCTGGCGGCAACGCCTCGGGGGAAGATTTCCGAGAACAACGGGCTAGGATGGCTTCATCAAAGGATTCTTGACTTAAAAAGAGTGAGCGGAATCCAGCTCGATGAAAAAGCAAGGCGATTTCTTCATCAATTTCCCGCACCTGGAGGCCGTTAGGAGTATGGAAAAAAGCCTTAATCCCGCGTCTTATAATTTCCCGAAGAATGACTTTGATATGGTTATCTTTATTGACCAGCAAGGCATCATCATAAAAAACAAAGTGGCGAGGGGCAAACTGGCGATAGCTCATCTCCAAAAACTTGATGACTTCCTCGGCAGGATTCTGCTTGAAATTTGGATTCAACTTCCGACTGGCACAAAAAGTACAATGCAAAGGACAGCCCTGGGAAGTCTCCACGGGCAGGACGTCTTTGCTCCTTAAGACAGCGTAATAAGGCCAGTAATAATCATCGGCGGAAATAGTCAAATCGGAACTATCTCCGCTCCTGCGGCCCAGTATTTCCCAAATGATGGAGAGGGCCTTCTCGGCCGGCCCTTCCACAACTACATCCGCTCCCGAATGGCGGCGGGCATGTTCGGGAAGCAGGGTGGCATAAATGCCTCCCAGAACTACTGGAACCGAACCAATCTCCTGACGAATTATATCGATGACCGCCTGAACACCGGGATACCAATAAGTCATCACGCATCCCACCAGCACCAAGTCAGGCAAGGGGAGGCGTCTCAACTCTTGCCGGAAGATTGAAACCGGCAGGCCGTAACGGGAAAATTTACGAGGAATATCTTTAATGACCTCCGGCTTAGGCACTTCTTCTTTGGGAAAAGGCCCCCGGCCGTCTTCTTTGACTCGGGGAGCATGAGGCAAACCCGGATGGCTACGGTCTAAGCAATCGAGGAAATAAACTTCAACTTCCGGGAGGCGGCGCAGAAGCGAAACTAGGTAAAGAAGGCCTAGTGGCCTTACCCAAAAATCATAAGCAGTAAAATCATAAATCCAGGGATTAATGACTAAGATTTTCTTGTTGTTGGCCATTGAGAAAAAAGTGCGGAAGGTGGGACTCGAACCCACACGGCCGGAACGACCATAAGCTCCTGAGGCTTACGCGTCTACCAATTCCGCCACTTCCGCCTTCTATCTGTGGAGGTGATAATTATAATTTCAACGCTACCAGATGTAAAGGGGAGAAGACAAGGCTGGTTAAGGGAAAAGGGAAGAACTAAAATTTTGTTATAATTTTCCATCCATTCGATTAACTATATCCTCATCAAGGATAGCTACAGGCCCGGGAGATAACATAATGATTTGATGGGCCGCCAAAAGATTATTGGCCATTTCCTATTTTCGTTTCTATGCCTTAGCTGATGGTATTAGAGAAACGCTCCTTCGCTCTCAGAATGGCTTGGCAAGTTCCACTATAAAAAAATGGTTAATTCTATTATCTCTCAGCATCGACTCTTCGCTCCTTAAAATTTTTGGAGGAACTCCTGCCTTCCCTGTCAAGTCATTTAAAAATCTTCTATGATGATTTGATTCGCCTTCTTGACAATTGACCACTTTAAACTTATCTTAAAAAGGCGTGACATTCTTATTCCTTCCATGTTCATCATTTCTTTTTTCAACAAAAATTTACAATAAGAGGAGGTCAGATGAAACTCTTAAATCATGCTCAAATCAATGAGCTGGCCAAGTTTAAGAGTCAAAAACACTTTATTACTTCCGCCTACTTAGACACTAATAAAAGTCATCAAACTTATAAAGAGATAAAATTACGCTTGAAAAATTTACTAAACCGAGCCAAAACCAAGCTCGGGGAGCTTAATTTATCCAAAGAAAAGAAAGAATCTCTCCAGGAAGATTTAAGCCAAATAGAAAAATATCTTCACCAAAATTTAAGTTCCTACCATCACCCCGGACTGGCGATTTTTTCTTGCGCCCGAGAAAACTTTTGGGAAGAATTTAATTTACCTGAGCCACCTCGCAACCGGATCATCTTTGACCGCAATGCATATGTCCGCCATTTATCAGCTATTCTTGACGAACATAAAAGAATTGGAACACTTGTTCTCGACCGGAAAGAAGCCAAGCTATACCAAGTTTTCATGGACGACATTAAATTAATTGAAGAAATTCGAGGCGAAGTTCCTCCCAAGGTAAGAGAAGGAGGATGGGAAGGGTATGAATCCAAGCGCATCGAGCGCCACATCGAGACCCACCTCCATGACTATTTCAAAATCTGTGCCCAAAAGACATTCAATCTTTTTCAAAAAAATCAATTTGAATGGTTTTTCCTCGGATGCAAAGAAGAATATTTGCCTATTATTAAAGAACATCTGCACCCTTATTTGCTCCAGCGATTTAAAGGTCAAATTAAAGCTACCCCTAACGATAACGAAGACAAAACCTTCGAAGAAATTAAAAATTTGGAGAAAGAATTAAAAGAAAAAGAAAAGGAACAACTGGTAAAGCAGTTAATCTCAGAGATTCAAAAAGATGGCTTAGCCATTACCGGTCTCGATTCAACCCTTGATTATCTGAATCGTTCTGCTGTCCAAAGTTTGCTGGTTACGCGCTACTATTCTCAGCCGGGATATTCTTGTCCCAAATGTCACTTTCTCTACGCTTCCTACACTACTTGTCCTGGCTGCCAAATTTCCACTCAGCCTGTTCTGGATGTCATCGATGAAGCCATAGAAATGGCCTTGGATAAAAATTGTGAAGTTAAACATATTAATCCGCCGACCCAACTTCAAAATTATGGCCATATCGGTGCTTTTTTAAGATTTAAGCCCTAGTTGAAAATAATCTTTGCGGCCCTTATAAATTGACCCGTGAAAAAGAGAGGTAAATAATATTTTTATTCCCAATAAAGTAAATACTTATGATCTTTGGTAGGTAACAGCTTTTCTTGGCTAAATCAATCGATGCCCAAAATCTAGCCTTAATCCCCCTTGTTTCCACGCAAATGACTGGTGGTGGCTAAACCAGCAAGCTGTTCTAACTTTTCTTGAGCTCATCTTTTTTGGAACGACAGAAACTCCTTGCTCCATTCGATTCCCCAACAGAACGATCTGTTTGAGTAAAGGAGAAATCAGTTAAGTATAGTTTTATCTCTAAATTCAGCTCTCAGGGGTTATCTAAACTTAACTCGAGTAACCAGACTGTAAATCGCAGGGATTACAAAAAGGGTGAGGAGGGTGGTGGCAGCTAAACCTCCCATTACGGTGATGGCCATCGGAGCCCTAAAGGAGGCCCCTTCAGAAGTGGTTAAGGCCATGGGCAACATTCCCAGGATAGTGGTTAAAGCCGTAATCAAGACCGGTCGCAGCCGCACAGTGCATCCTTGCAAAATCGCCTCCGCGGGTTCTACACCGCGTCTCTTTAACTGATTAATATAATCAACCATAACAATACCATTATTAACCGCAATGCCAGCCAGCATCACAAACCCAATCAGCACCGGCAAACTAACCGGTTTACCGGCAATTAAAAGAGCTATGATAACCCCAATTAAAGAAAGAGGCACGGTAAACATGATAACAAAAGGATGAAGAAATGACTCAAATTGAGAGGCCATGATCATGTAAACTAACAATATAGCTAGAAGAAAAGCGCCCGCCATGATAATAAAGGCATCTTGCATCTCTTCGTATTGGCCACCATACTCGATGAAATACCCACGTGGTAATTGAGTTTCCAAGTCTTTTAGCTGCGCTTTAATATCCTGGATAACACTGCCTAAATCTCGACCAGCAATGTTGGCTGTAACCGTAACTTCCCGCGCTTGATTCTCCCTGGTGATTTTTATCGGGCCTTCTCCTGGTTCAAGTCTAGCTATCTGCCCGACGGGAATAATTTGGCCCGTGGGGGTCAAGATGGGGATCCTGAGGATATCTTCAAGATTATCTCGAAACTCCTCCTTAAACCGCACTCTAATGTCATATTCTTCGTTTCCCGAGCGGTAACGAGTTGCTACTCTTCCCAAAGCCGCAGTCTGAATAGTCTGGGCAACCTGACTAACTTTTATCCCTAACCGAGAAGCTTCATCCCGGTTGATTCGGAGATGATATTCTGGTTTGGCTTCTGATAAAGAATGTTTCAAATCACGGAGGCCTTCGACATCTTTAATGCGGGAGACGATGGTTTCGGCAATTTCCTTAAGCAAGGGTATTTCCTGTCCAAATATTTTTATTTCCACTGGATTTCGAGCTCCACCCATGAACATTTGGCCGATATCGACCACTTCAAACTTGACTCCCTCTAAAGAAGGAAGTTTAGCTCGGATCTTTTCATTGAGTTCAAGGTCCGAGAGTTGGCGATTCTTCTTGTCCACCAACCCCGCCCAAATGATCCCTTCATGAGGGCCAGTTGGATTTAATTCTCCAGCGGCCTCGGTGGGATTATCCTCAGCCTGCGATCCGGCTTGAGCGGTTACAATTTGGACATCTGGTTCCTGAGCGAGGATATCCTCGACCATATGCAATACCCGGTCAGTCTCCTCAATGGTACTTCCTACTGGTAATTTAACTGATAGGATCAGCATAGAGCGATCCATCGGTGGCATGAATTCTGTCCCCATAAAAGGAATAATAAGCAGAGAAATAACGAAAAGACCAAAAACTCCAGCTAAAACCCAGCGCCGGCGGCGGAGGGAACGCAAAAGAATCCCGCGGTAGATTTCTCTCATCCGATGAACTCTTTTTGATTTCTTTTTTTCTGGTGAACCATTAATCTGGTTATTGCGATTGGCCTTAAATATCAGCGAAGCTACCATGGGAACAACCGTTAAGGCCACAAACAACGAAGAAACCAGAGAAAAAGCAATCGCCAGAGCTAGGCCACGAGTAAGCTGGCCGGTTATCCCCCGAGCAAAAACCATTGGGAAGAAAACAGCAATAGTGGTCAAGGTGGAGGCAGTAATGGCCATCCCTACTTCGGAAGCTCCCTTTTTGGCCGCCTTTTCCCGGTCGGCACCTTCTTCAAGGTGGCGAAAGATATTCTCGATGACCACCACAGCATTATCCACCAGCATCCCGATCCCCAAGGCTAACCCTCCTAAAGTCATCAGGTTAATAGTATAACCAGCTAAATAGAAAGCAATGAAGGTGGTGATAATCGAGAGGGGAATCGCCAAGAAAATAGTAACCGTGGGACGCCAGTTACGCAAAAAGACCAGAATGAAAATCATGGCTAAAATGCCCCCCACCAGGGCGTTGTTGGCCGTCCTATTAATAACTTTCTGGATCATATCGGCCTGATCCATGGCCACATAAAACTCAATATCTGGAGGAAGACTTTCCCTTATTTTGGCCAATTCCTTCTTGATGGCATTTGTGGTCAGCACCGTATTGGCCCCAGATCTCTTACTGACAAATAGAAAAACTCCTTTCTGCCCCTGGATACGAGCTCGGTAACGGAAATCTTTTAAAGTATCTCTTACTTCACCCACATCTCGCAGATAGATGGGGGTCCCCATAGAAGTTACCCCAACAATAACTTCTTGAATATCTTCCACCGACTGAAATTCCCCTAAGGTTCGAACCAAAAATTCGGTCTGCCTTTCCACTACCCGCCCCCCAGGCAAATTAAGATTTTCCAGGCTCAAAGAGGCAATAATCTGGTCAACTGATAGCTTATAAGCTTCGAGGGCAGCCGGATCAAGTTCGACCAGGATCTCTCGTTCATCCATAGAGAAGACTTGAGCCGACGCTACCCCTTCGATTCTTTCCAACCGCCGGGCCACTTCATCTTCGATTAAATCCTTAAGTTCTAAAGTCGGCAGGTTTCCGGTTATGCCGTAGAAGATAATCGGAAATTGGGAAATGTTAAACTTAACTACCAAGGGATCACTGGCTTCCTCAGGCAAGAAACTCCGGAATTGACTCAACTGCTCCCGGATATCCTGGGTCGCAAAATCTAGATTAGTCCCCCATTCAAACTCCACCATTATCACCGACACACCTTCGGAGGTAATAGAGTTAACCTTTTTAACATTACCGACAGTGTTGATTACTTGTTCTAGAGGACGCGTGATCGTATTTTCGATATCCTCAGGTGATGCTCCGGAATAGGTCGTCACTACCGAGACGGTAGGGAATTCTAACTCCGGGAAAAAGTCAAGCCCCAAGCGGGTGTAGGAGATAAATCCCAGCACCACTAGGATCATGGCCATCATGGCCGTGGTAACTTTACGGTTAACAGAAAACTCAGGGATCTTCATGGTCGTTCTCCTTCAATCTTGACCTTAGCTCCGTCGGCTAACCCGAGAGTGCCTTCTACCACCACTAACTCTCCCGGCTGAAGACCACTTAAGATTTCCACCTTTTCGGTGTTCTGTAGCCCTAGCTGGACTTCTCGGCGATGTGCCACCCCGCTTTCGATAACAAAAACATATTTATCTTCAACCACAGCTTCTTGGGGAACAACGATGGCTTCGGGGTGGGTGTTAACTTCAATGATGACCTGACAAAAGGTGTTGGGTTTAAGTAATAATTCGGGGTTAGAAGCCCACACTTCCACTCTAAACTTCTTGCTCAGTGGATCGGCTGTTTGGTTAACGATGGCCACTTCACCGGCAAACTGGCGTTGGGGATAGGTGTCTATGCGAACATAAGCCCGTTGTTTCTTCTTTATTCTAACGATATCACTTTGGGAGACTTCGATCTTGATTTTTACCTTGCAGTAATCGATAAGAGTCAAAACACCTGAATTGGGAGAAAAGCCGCCCATCATCGGATTGATTACATCACCCACATCAGCATTGCGGGAGGCCACCACCCCGGAAAAGGGAGCCTTCATCTTGGAAACTTCCAGGTTATGACGAACCAGATTTAATGAGGCTTGGGCCTGTTTCCACTGGGCTTCGGCGGTATCATAAGCCAACTTTATCTTCTCGTATTGCTGTTCGGAGACCGCTTTTTCAGCTATTAATCTCTTCATTCTTTCAAAGTTGCGCTGGGCATCGGCCCGATTAGCTTCGGCCACAGCCAAGGCGGCTTCAGCTTGCTTCAATTGTAAATCTAAGGCCCGCGTATCAAGCTCGGCCAACAGTTGTCCCTTCTGGACAAGATCGCCTTCATTAACATAGATGCGAGCTACTTTACCCGCAATCTCTGGAGTGACGTTTACCTGTTGCCAAGCTTCAATTATGCCGGTATAAGTCAGTTTTTCTGAAATTTCTTCCCGCGCCACGGAGATCACCCGCACCGGATTAGGAGCTACTTCGGCAGAAGCCTGCTTTTCATCTACCGCCGTCTGGCGGCAACCTATTAGCCAACTAAAGAAAATAACACTCACCATCATTAAAGGGACTAATCTGGCCTTCTTATCCTTCATGACAACCTCCTTAACGGTCTTAACCCACTTGGGGGATGTGTGCCTTCTCATTCTTTTCCTCCTAAGGAAGTACCCATCGCTTTCTCTAAAGCCGCCTGGGCTAGCATATAATCATACAAAGCTTGGGAATAGTTTGTCTTCGCTTGGGATAAAGCGGTTTGGGCCGAGCTTACATCAAGGGTTGTGACTAAACCCTCGGCATAATTCAATTCGGCAATCCGCAAACTCTCCTGAGCTTGTTCAACATTTTTTCCTTGGGAAAGAAGCGATTCTTCTGCTTCTTTAAGACGCAGCAAGGCCTGAGAGACTTCAAACCGGATGAGATTCACTAAGCCTTGCCGGGTATTCTCCAACTCTCGCAAAGCAGCTTTGGATTGCGCGACCCGGGCTGAAGTCGCAAAACCGTTGAAAAGGGGAATACTCACCACGAGGTTCACGGAATAATAATCAGACCAGGTGTCTTTTTTAAATTTAAATTGATCGGACCAATAATTAAAATTCCCGGAGACGGCCACCGTGGGCAATCCAGAAGCCCGGGCCAGGCCAATCATCGCCGCTGTTCTTTGTTTTTGGAAATTCAATTGTAATAACTCGGGCCGATTCTGGAGAGCTATTTGATAACATTCTTCTTCGTTGATTGTAAAAGGCTGGTACTGGAGGGATCCTTTTATTTCAATTGGCGTTTCTAAACTGAGTCCCAGGACTGTTTTCAAGCTAAGCTCAGTAATCTTTAAATTATTTCGCGCCCGAATAAGTTGGGGCTGAAGATTGGCTAATTGAACCTCGGAGCGGAGCAAGTCAAATTTCGAAGCTAATCCTACTTCATAAAGGGCTTTAACATTATCCAAGTGCTTCTGGGCCAGATCGACAGCTTCTTCGGCCACCTGAACAAACTCTTTAGCTAATAAATAGCCATAAAAGGCCTGCTTGGTTTGATAAACTATTTCTTGCTTGGTTTGGCGAACCATCTCTTGAGTGGCTTTCAAGCCATACTGGGCTTGTTTAAAATTAGAAGTTAACCGTCCTCCGGTAAAGAGAGGCAGGTTTAACGAAAGAGAGAACTGATAGTCCCGGGTAAAATCGATCTCCACCCGCTGTGGAGGTTGCCCAGGAATCATCGAGGGAAATTCAAGCTCCATCACCTTTTCATCCAAGGTGTGCATGCCTTGAGCATTTAGGGATGGAAAAAACTGCGCGGCCGCTTCCCGCACTGATGATTGCGCCGCTTTTAATCTTTCCTGGGCGGCCAATTGATTGGGGTTTTTAGCCAAGGCTATCTGGACACTCTTTTCTAGGGTCAATACTAATGGCTCTTCCGAAAAGGCCACCATTGAAAATAGAAAAAAGCCAATTAAACTCAACCCAATAACTTTGGTCTTCATAGCCACTCTCCTTAACTGATTTTCTTTGGCTGGTTTGATCGCGCAATTCCATAAAGAAAATACCGGCTCACCAGCTCGCTGGCTTGATGAGGTGAATATTCCTTTCTGCCCAGCGGGCCACGAAAGACAAAACCCCTTACTAAACTGCCGAGGATAAAACTAGCATCTTCGGGATCAACAGGAGCAAATACTCCTTGGTCAATGCCTTCCCTTATCACTTCGTTGATCGTCTCCGACAGCTCTAACAATTTTTTTCTCAAATTATTAGGAATCTGGGGGTGATGCTCACCCGGGCTCACCTCTTGTCTCTTCCTAGCGAACATTCTTTCCAAGAAAAGGGCCCGGCCGATATTCTTTTTCTTGTGATAAAACTTAAAAATGGCCACTACTATCTTTTTTATCTTCTCCTCGGGGGAAAAGTTTTTTCGCTGAATTGCCGTCAACTGGACTCCTAAGTCTCCTAAAGAATTCTGAATGACGCTAAAAAATAAATCTTGCTTACCTGCAAAATACCGATACAAGGTAGCTTTGGAAAATTGAGTTTCCTGAGCAATAAGATCCATCGAAGTCTGACTATAGCCAAAGCGACTAAAAACATCTTCGGCTATTCCTAAGATGAAATTGCGATTTTGTTGATAATGTAATTCCCGCCTTTTTTCCCTTAATTCTTTCATTTTTTTCTTCTTTCTCTTAAAATAAGAGATGACCATTGGGCCCAAAAAGGGCAATTATTTATTAAACCTTTTAGTTCATTAATTAAACTTATTAGTTTCATAATTAAACCAAAGAGTAAATTTACCTTCATTTGGAAAATCTGTCAAGGAGCTTATGTTTACTCGGCGGCCTTTGGTCTAATAGAAGAGCTGCTTTGGTAAACTTAAAAAAAGAAGGCTCCCCGGTTGTCTCTTAAACCAAGTAACCTCCGTTTCCAATTAGATTGAAAAAGATCAGGATTTAAAATATAAGCTATGGGAAGGAGGTCTCCATGACGGACGAGATCAAGAGATTCAATTTGTTCCGGGCCAGAATGAATCAACGTATTCTAGGGAGCGGTCATCTCGGAATCAAACGATTCTTCGGCCTTGACTCCGCTGCGTATCGGGAAGGAGCCTTACCAGCCAAAACTAAAGAACTCCTGGGATTGGTAGCTTCTCTTGTCTTGCGCTGTAACGACTGTGTAACTTATCACTTAATTCGGTGCGTAGAAGCTGGTTATTCGGATGAAGAAATCATTGATGCTCTTAACGTCGGGCTGGTGGTAGGAGGCTCCATCGTTATTCCTCATCTTCGCTTGGCTTTTGCCCGTTTAGATGAAATCAGAGCTCAAACAAAGTAAAAAGGAACAAAAATCAGGCTCGCGGATGAAACTGATCATAAACCCGTCTTAAACGGGATTGGGTCACATGAGTATATATCTGGGTGGTAGTAATTTGGCTGTGACCGAGCATTAATTGAACCGACCGAAGATCAGCTCCCCGCTCCAACAGGTGCGTAGCAAAAGAGTGACGAAGCACATGGGGACTCACCTGGCGCCTTATTCCTGCTTGCTGACAATATTTTTTGATAATTTTCCAGACCGCCTGGCGAGTTAATCCTTTTCCCCAGGCAGAAAGAAAGATAATCGAAGTGTCATCCTTTATCCACTGCGGACGGACTCGAGTTAAGTATTCCTGGATAAAATTAATTGCCTTCTCTCCCAGAGGAATGATTCTTTCCTTATTTCCTTTTCCCCGGCAGATTAGAAATCTCTCTTGGCAGTGAAGATCGGTGGTTTTTAAATGCACAACTTCTGAAACCCGAACTCCAGTAGCATACATCAATTCGAGCAAGGCTCGATCACGAAGTCCTCGGGAATTTCGAAGATCGGGCTGGGCCAATAATTTTTCCACCTCCTCCAGGGTTAAGAAACCAGGAAGAGTTTTCCAGGCTTTGGGAGCTGAAAAACCAGCCACCGGATTGTGCCGAAGATATCCCTCCATCACCAATAAGCGAAAAAATGATTTTAAGGTGGATAAACAGCGCGCCATCGATTTGGGAGATAGTCCCTGCCGGGTTAATTTCTGGAGAAAACAAGTTATATGCTCTTCTTTTAACTGGGTTAGAGATATTTTATTTCGCTTTAAATAACCAATAAATTTATTTAAATCACGGCCATAGGCCATAATAGTATTGGCCGAGAGTCCTTTTTCTACGGCTAGATAATTCAAAAAGATAGAGCGCCCCTCCTTTAGCGAGGATAACTTCTTGAGTTTCATGGCAGGAAGGGATTGTCGTTCTTTTCTTGCCCCACGCTCGTCATGGGCCCATGGCCAGGAAGAACTATCGTTTCCTCAGGAAGAGTCAATATCTTCTCTATAAGGGAAGCTCTTAACTGAGACCAATCACCGCCCGGCAAATCAGTTCTCCCCACCCCTCCATTAAAAAGAGTATCGCCCGAAAAAATAAGTCCATCCCCGAGTAAGCTAACACTCCCCGGGGTATGACCGGGGGTATGAAGAATCTTTAATCTTTGCTGACCGAAGGTAACTTCCAGGCCCTCGACCAAAAATTTATCAGGGGGTGGGGAAGGTCTTGCCTGGAGAAAAAAGCTTAATTCGCCCAGATGGGCCTGCTCCAAGATGGGAACATCATCTTGGTGAATGAACAACGGCACCGCAAACTTATCCTTGATGTCCTGATTGGCCCCAATATGATCAACATGACCATGCGTGTTGACAATGGCCACGGGATGCAAATTATTCTCATTAATAGCTTTTATTATTTGATCAGGTTGAGCACCAGGGTCAACTACCACACATTCTCGCGTCTCTGGACAATAAACAAGATAACAATTTGTCTCTAAAGGCCCAACGACAACGGTAATAAATTCCATTTGTTTCATCATATTCACCTTCTTCATATCAGTCAAGACAACCCGCCCATGATTTTTTTACCTAGCCGCCAGCTTCATTTACATTTTAAATAAAAAAGGGTAAAATCCATCTCCATGGACGAGAAGAATTGGCAATTACAACTCTTTGCTCGATCAATCAAAAAAAAAGATAAATTTGCCCTTCTCCAAAAATCCTTAATCATTGATGCCCAAGATCAAATTCTTGACCTTGGATGCGCCCAAGGTCTCTTAAGTTATCTTCTCAAACAAAAAGGCGGCTATTGGGTGCATGCCGACTTGGACTGGACCAATCTTCTCTCGGCCCGGCCCTTACTTGAGAAAAATTTAATTCAAACTGATAGTCATTCTTTACCTTTGGCCTCAGCTGCGTTTACTAAGGTGCTTTGTCTTGATTATCTCGAGCATGTCGACGATGACGAACAATGCTTGCAAGAGATCAACCGGGTACTGCGCCTACAAGGACAACTAATCCTGGCAGTACCGCAAACCGGACCTTTTTTTCTTCTCCATCGACTTCGGTCATGGTTAGGATTAAAGCTTGAAGATTACGGTCATAAACGAGAGGGATATCGCTTAAACCAACTTCAAGACAAACTAGCCCGCCATGGATTTAAGGTCAGCCATTACTCTACCTTTGCTAAATTTTTCTCGGAAATTATCGAACTTCTTCTTAATTTCATTTATATTAAACTGCTCGCCACCAAGGCGATTCCTGGCCTCAGGGATGGTCACATCCGGCCGATGTCAGCTCAAGAATTCACCCAACAAAAGAAATCATTTCGTCTCTATTCAATCGTTTATCCTTTACTCTGGGGCCTATCCCGATTGGATAAACTTTTAGTCTTTTCCAACGGCTACAGCTTACTTATCTGGGCGACAAAAATCAGAGACTGAGCCCAACTGGAAGGAGAGAGTGGAGACTCGAAAAATAGTTGGATTTTTCCTGGGCCCTAGCTGTTTCATCTTCATCTTCCTTTTCCCTCTCCTCCCTTCCAATCCAGTTGCCCATCATCTCCTGGCTATCTTTTTTCTAATTGTTATCTGGTGGATCTGTGAACCCATCCCTATTCCGATCACTGCCCTTCTTATCCCTGTTTTTCTCATCATCTTTCAGATTACCTCTCCTCAAGAAGCCTTCGCTCCTTTTGCTCATCCTATCATTATGCTTTTTCTCGGCAGTTTCATCCTGGCCGAAGCAATGCATTTCCATGGCTTGGATCAAAAGCTAGCCTCTTTCCTTCTTTCTCGCCCAGCCTTGTCGGGCCGAAAATCTCGCCTTTTGCTCGCCGTGGTTTTAGTTTCCGCTGGACTCTCGCTGTGGGTGAGCAACACCGCCACCACCGCCATGATGTTTCCTATCGTCCTCGGGCTCTTGCGTTCCCTCCAAAATCTTTCCGCTTCAGCCAAAGCCAAGGCTTCTTTAGGAATGGTCTTTCTTTTATCCACTGCCTACGCTGCCTCTATCGGGGGGATAGGGACACCCATTGGCAGCCCCCCTAATCTAATCGCTATAGGAATGATTGATAAATTTCTTCACTATCAAATGACCTTTTTCCAATGGATGATCATCGGACTGACTATTTTCATTCCCATGATTCTCATTCTTTATATATTCATGAAATTTCAACTCAAGAGGGGCGGCGTTATTGACCAAATTGAGGATGATGAAAAACTGCTCCCTGTGCTTTCGCCGGGGTTAACAAGAGCTCAAAAGAATGTTTTGATAGCCTTTGGGATCACCGTAATTTTATGGGTAGGGCCAGGAGTAATAGCCTTAGTGGGGGGCAAACAAGCTTTTCTTTACCAGTGGTTTGCCCGTCACTTGCCTGAATCGGTGGCGGCACTGGTTGGAGCCAGTCTGTTATTCATTTTTCCGGTCAACGCCAAGAAAGCAGAGTTCACCCTGCCCCTAAGGCAAGCCTTAAGAATAGATTGGGGAACTCTCTTGCTTTTCGGGGGCGGGTTGTCCCTGGGCACCCAAATTTTTCAGACCGGGTTAGCCGAATCTATCGGTCACTTCTTCATCCCCTCTCAAAAAACCGTAAGCTTATCGCTAGTGACTTTGCTCACCATCATTCTCAGTGTGCTTTTAACTGAGGTAACCTCCAATACCGCCTCCGCCAACATGATCATCCCTATTGTCATCGCCATCTCTCAAACTGCCGGCATCAATCCCTTCCCTCCCGTTATCGCCTCGGCCATAGCCTGCAGCTTTGCTTTTCTCCTGCCCGTGGCCACTCCTCCCAATGCCATTATCTTTGGCTCAAGATTAATCCCCCTCCCGCAAATGATAAAACACGGCTTCTGGATGGAAGTGGCCGGAATCATCGTTATTTTCCTCGGCGTGCGGTTCCTATTACCCCTTCTGAGGATAATTTAATCTTATTTTATGATTTCCGTTCCTCAAGTATTGCTTTCTCAAGGACTCGCAGAAAAATAAATTTCTTAACGGGAAAAAGAAAAAATTTTTTCCCCTGCCTGTTTTTGTTATAATAAATTCAATGTTTGTCTATCTCAGCGATGAGGCTCGAGAATATTTCTCATCGCTGGCTACCTGTTCGTTGAACGAAAATCCTAACGGATTCCTCCTCGGACACAAAAGAGGCTCGAGTTTTATCGTCGAGAGAGGAGTACCCGGCCGGAAAAACTTATTTGACTCTCCCCAAGAATTTAGCAACTTAATCCAATCTTTCCCTAGGCAACTTATTGGTTTTTACACCTTAAGCCCCCCTTCCCAATGGGCCAGCAAACTCTTTCAGCCCATCACGGCCGGATTACTTTTACTCCAGCTAGAAATCAAGGCCATTAAAAAAATTAATTATCATCCTTATCTTATCGATTTTGAAGGACATTTTTCTTATAAAAAATTGAATATAGTCTCATTCCAAGAAGGGGAATAAGCATGCCTTCTGCTTTATCTGCGTCTCAAAAAAAATTCCTCTTGGACTTAGCCCGTCAAGCAATCGAACATTATTTAAAGGAAAAAAAGACAATCTCCATTGTGCCTGAAGATAAAGAGCTCAATCAAAAGCGAGGAGCTTTTGTCACCTTAAAAAACAGAGATCAACTGCGGGGTTGCATTGGTTATCCTCTACCTCTAAAACCTCTTTACCAAACCATAATTGATGCCGCCATCGCTGCGGCTACTCAAGATTATCGTTTCCCTCCCCTCACTTTGCCTGAGCTTCAACAAATCAAGATTGAAATTTCCGTTTTAACCCTTCCCCGGCGGGTAAAAGATCCGCAGGAAATCGAAGTCGGGCGCCACGGTCTAATTATTTCCAAAGGCTTCCATAAAGGATTATTGCTACCCCAAGTACCTGGGGAATGGGGATGGGATCGAGAAACTTTTCTTCGTCACACTTGCCTAAAAGCAGGATTAGCTGAAGACGAGTGGCAAAAAGGAGCAACTATTGAAGTTTTCGAAGCCGAAGTCTTTGCCGAAGATTAACTTATTTCTGGCGAAATTTTTTATTCTGCAGAAGTTGTCTGGCCGCCTCTTGACAAGCACGAACATCAGAAATCCAGCGGGGGTCATCTTTCAGGCTCAGGACGAATTCAAGCTCTTGGCGAGCTTTGGCTACTTCGTCCAGGGTTAGATAAGTTTCAGCTAAATAAAGGCAAGCGAGTGGATCCTCCGGCCCTATTTCCTTCGCCTTAAGCAGGTGTTCTAAAGATTTTTCTTTGCTTCCCCCGGCAAATCCAGGCAACTTAAAATAGACCCTGCCTAAGACCTTGTCGGCTCCCCCCGCTTCGTAGCTGCGGTCAAGCTCAATAACTTTGTTCATCTCTCTTTTAATGGGTTTAACTAGGGAAAGACTCTTTAAAACACCTCGAACTTCTCCATATTTTCCATAATTAACCCCTAGCCAATAATGACCTTCGGGTCGGTTGGGTTCTAATTCAATAGCGCGTTCGCCGTAATAAATCCCCTGGGAGAAATAGGACTTTTTCTCCTTTTTCTTCTCCGAATGATCGCCAATATAGTAAAGAATGCGGCTTATTCGCCAGAAAGCTTCATACTTATTGTCCAGTAAAGCTGCTGCCTTCCTGTATTTACTCAAGGCTGCTTTAGCAGTTTCCATGTCCGTCATCTCTTGGTAAAAAGCATCCCCTTCGGCCAAAAGTTCCTCGGCACTTTGAGCTCTAACTAGGAAGGTCCCGAAGACAATAAACATGATCCAGAGTAAATTCAGAGCAATTTTTTTGCCACCCATAATTTTTAGCTCCTTATAAATTTTTATTAGATTAAACTATGCTCTTTAACTTGTGTCAACGAAAATATTTCTCTTTTCCTCTTCTTTCTTGGGGCCAACATTGCCCCCCAGCCCCTCCTTTCGGAAGCCTAACCATCATCTCCGGAAATAGTTATCACTGAGACGGTCAATCTCCCGAAGCATGCTCTCTACGCGACGACGCTCTTCTTCCAATCTCTCTTCGTCTAAATTTGAAGGGAGTTGATAAGGTTTTCCATAAATAACCACGGTCTTCGCCAAGGGATAAGGGATAAAAAACTTGTCCCAACTGGCCAAATACTTTCCTCGGGCGGCAGAGAAAGATACGGGCACCAAAAAAGCTCCCGTCTCCCGAGCTAGTTTTAAAGCCCCTTCTTTCATTTGGCGGTCGGGCCCCCGGGGTCCATCGGGAACAATAATTAACCCTCCTCCTTCTTGAAGCTCCGCCTTCATTCTTTTCCAAGCCCTCACCACACTATGGGAGCTTGAACCGCGGAGAATTTTGTATCCCCACCCGGCCATAATCCGGGCCGCAATTTCTCCGTCTTGACTAGGGCTAATCAAGGGCATTAAATTTTGAAACCGGAAAAAATAGGGAACCAAAAAGATCCGTCCATGCCAAATCAAGATTATTACCGGCTTTTTTTCCTGACGCAATTGCCGGTAGGCCTCTTCACCAATGGTTTTTATTCTTAAGGAACGCCCCCAAAGCCCCATAATAATCCGGCCCCCTATCCCGACAAATCGCCACTTCAATTTCTGCTTCCAAGTCATGGTCATTTATCTTCCGTTATCTTAATTAATTACCATTGAGGAGTAAAGTTGTTTTCCTCAGAGCTAAGTCTGGCCTAAGCATCTAAATAATTATAACTTAACTAGAGTAACCATATCGCTAGCCTGGAGAGCCAAAGCCAGTAGAAGAGTTTCGTTTTCCTTGACAAGACTGGTAATCAACCCTGATCTTCCTAGTAAATTACATTATATTTTTATTTTTTGTAGCTCCCGGTTACGTTCTATTTTTTAGAATCATAAATCCGAACTTTTTCCCTCTGCCATTTTCGGCTGCGTCCAGGTGCTAAACGACTAAATTAGGCCCCTTACTTCTTTCTTCTCAGCTAGTTTAATTAAAGGGCTATTTTTGGCTGGCCACTTAGTGGAGAGTCCCTCATGATTAATCTTAACTTCTCCAAAATTGCCTCTCTCGCCTCTTATTTGGTATAAAAGACTAGCAATGGACATGATTCTTTTGGTAGCTTTGTTCCTTTATCTGTTTTTGGTCCTCGGATTACCCTTCATCTCTAAAGCAAAACTTAAAACAACTGAAGACTTCTTTCTAGCCGGACGCCATCTTTCTTCCTCGCTCGTTTATTTTTCCTTGACTGCCTCGTGGATTGGAGCCACTTCGACTCTTGTGGCCACAGATGAAGCTTGGCGCCAAGGGCTCAGCTCGCTCTGGATCATGGCTGCTCCAACAATCATAACGGTGATGATTTTCGCTCTTTTCCTTGTCAAACCTCTCCGGAAATTAGAATTTGTCTCCTTGCCTGATTTAATCGAAGCTCGTTATGGCCGGTTCGTCCGCCACTTGGTAGCCTTACTTATCATCTGGTATATGATCCTTCTAGCTGCCGCCCAATTAGTGGCCGGAGGAAAACTACTCGCCCACATTTTGGCCCTCGATTATATTCCCTCCCTCCTGATCATCATCTTGGTAGTTCTCCTTTACTCGGCCCGCGGCGGCCTCTTTTCGGTTGCCCTGACCGATGCCTGCCAATCTGTTCTTATCTTCGGAGGAATACTCTTGTTAGCTCTTCTCTGGCGGCCATCCTCTCCCGGGAACACCCTCCCCCTTTTCTCGGCTAATGGAGCAAGCAATTATCTTAATCCTTTCTTTAATTTCAAGAATAACTTTCTTATTTGTTTATCTTTTGTCTTGGCTTGGGTCATCTCCCCCATAACATGGCAACGGATTCAAGCAGCGCCCTCGGCTCCAGCCGCTCGTCGAAGTCTGTGGTTGACCATCCCCACCTTTTTTCTTTTTTTTAGCATGGTTATGTTAATTGGCTTTAAGATACCAAAACTAAATTCTTTTCTTCCTGACTCGCTAGATTCCGCTCCTCTCTTGGTTCAACTTATCAAATCATCTCTTTCCCCTTCCCTCAAAGTGCTCCTCTTTATTGGCATCCTGGCGGCAATCATGTCTACTCTAGACACCGCCATCAATACCGGCGCCCTTTCCTTAACCCAAGACGTATTTCTCCAGATGAAGAAATTTTCCTCGATGCCCATCCTTCTTCTTTCTCGGGGAGCCACCATTTTAATTGGTCTTCTCGCTCTAGCCATCGCCAGTCAACTCCAAACCATCCTCCAATCCATGGGCTTAGCTTCCGAAATCATGGCCGAAGGACTATTCATTCCCGGAATAACCATGCTTTTTTTAAACAAAAAATTGCCCTGGGCGGGATTACTTTCCTTGAGTGGAGGGGGGTGTTTTGCCTTGGTAGGGTTTCTAGTCCAGATAAAAGTTATTCCGCTTAACTGGCCGCTTTGGCCCGCCAGCCTTCCTTGGGGATTAGCATTTTGCCTGGGCGGCTTCGGCCTCGGTCTAATAATCGACATGTATTGCTTACCTAGAAGAATAGAATAAATATGGTATAATCAACGTAAATGTTATGGTTGTTCTGGATTATATGGCTTATGGTTACTCCCCAAGCTTCTCCCTCTCTCATCCAACAAATTGAATCCCATCTTCAATCTTATCAAAGTCTCCAGGCCCGGTTTGAACAAACATATACTCCAGTTATCGTCAGCGAACCTTCCCAAGAGAGCGGTCGCCTTTACTATCGCCAGCCAGGGTTAATGCGCTGGGAATATTCAGGGCGTGAAAAAAGAATATATCTGATTAAAGACAATATACTTTGGGAATATCTACCCAAAGAAAATCAACTCATCATCTACGACTTGAGCTCCGAGGAATTTAACCAGACCCTGCTAAACCTTCTTTCTGGTCAAATTGATTTGGCCAAGGATTACCAAATTTCCGTAGCTGAATCATCCTCTCCGAGGCAAACAAGAATCACTCTTCTTCCTCATTATGAAGAAAGCGAATATAGAAAAATCGAAATAGAGATAGACACTCAAGATTTTCTCCTCCGGACAATAAAATTTACCGACTGGAGCGGCAATAAAACGGATTTTAAATTCAAAGACATTAAGATCAATCGACCGCTGAAAAAAAATTTATTCCAGCTAGAAGTACCCGAAAGCACCGAAATAATCGATTACCGCCAAAAGTGAGTAAACCTTCTTTTCCTCCAAACCCAAAAACGTCTTTTTCGTATAAATCTTTGAGGGCAGGAAGTCCTCGATGAACGATGAACGAGAATATATTCTTAAATCTCTCGACGGTAATCAGGAAGCCTTTGCTATGATTATCCAAAAATACCAGACTCCTCTTCTTAATTATGTCGGACGGATGGTTAAAGATAAAGAAACAGCCTTGGATCTTCTCCAAGAAATCTTCCTTAAAATCTTCACTTCTCTTCGCCAGTACAAACCGCATTATCCCTTCCGGACTTGGATTTTTAAGATTGCTTCTAATCATGTCATCGATTTTTGGCGAAAACGACGAGTTGAAACTTATTCTCTTGACGATGAAGAAAACCACGGCTTCTCTCTTCTGCAAGTATTACCCTTACAGGAGAAATCAGTCGCCAGAAAATACGAGCTTCACCAGTTGAGGAAAAAGATTGAGCAAGCCTTGCAAAAATTGCCAGCTTCTTTGAGGGAGCTTTTCATCTGGCGCTACATCAACGAGCTTAGTTACGAAGAAATTGCCGAAATCAAAAACCTTCCCTTGGGAACCGTAAAAAATAGAATTTTCCAGGCCAAAGAAAAATTACGTCTCTTGCTGGAGAAAGAAGAGTGAAGTGCCTTGATCCAGAAACAATCTATCTTTTCCTTGAGGAAGGGCTTCCCTCTTCCGACGCCAAAGATGTCCAAGCCCATCTTGATACTTGCCCGCGCTGTCAACTACTTCTGGAAGACCGCGCCCACTTTCTGGAAGCAATAAAAAGCCTACCCCGTTGGCAACCCCCACCTGATTTTACAGATCAAGTCTTGGCTAAAATTTTTCGACCTCGCCTGGACTCTCAGAGAGTCATCTTTAGTGCTTTAGGTCTTCTTGTTTTCTTCTCTCTCTGCTTCCTAACCTTGGTTGTCCTCACTGGTCCTTATTTTTTGCGAACTCTATCCTCTTTCTCCCACCAACTATTTGTGGGCGGAGAAGCTTGTCTGCTTTTTCTAGTTAAAGCCGGCAAGGTTATTATCATTTTTTCCAAACTGGGATTAAATTTTCTCCAGCAGGGAAGGGAAATTTTGAGTTTGTTGTTCTCTTGGGAAAGACTGGGAGTCATACCGATGATCTTAAGCTCTTTTTTCTGGCTATCTATTTTTGCTCTCTGGGCTTTCCGAAGAAAATTATTTTTAGGAGCTTGAGATGAAAAAAAATAGAACTAGATTGATTATTTCCCTCTTCTTGGTGCTTGGGATCAGCTGGCCCCTTTTCGCCCAAGGTGTAATTCTGAAAAGGGATATTCACATAAAAAAAAGCGACCAACAAGATAACGTCATTAGTTTTGGAGGCCAGATAGTTGTTGAAGGAAAAGTCCGGGAAAGTGTCATCGCTTTCGGAGGAAAAATAATTATTTCTGGAGAAGTTGACAATGCCGTGGTCGGAATTGGGGCCGAAATTATTCTCCATCCCACTGCCTACATTCATGGGGATTTGGTGTCCATCGGGGGAAGTATCAATCGCGATCCCCAGGCGATAATCGACGGAGATACTATCTTTTTTGAGACTTCCGAAGAATTGTGGAATTCAATCAAAACTGCTTTAGGGGGGCTTTTTGGCCTTTCGTTTATTCCTTTTATCCTCCTGGTTAAGCTTTTTTCTCTTATCGTCTGGCTAATCATTGCCTTACTCCTCGCATTGCTTTTTCCCCGCCAGGTAGTGGCTTCAGCCCAGGAAATAAGGAGAAATTTCTGGCCGGTGTTTGGGATTGGCTTTTTAAGCATAATTATTTTTGCTGGCTTAATTATCTCCGCGGCTTTGCTTTCTTTGATTTTGATCGGCATTCCCCTGCTTATAATTCTTATTTTCTTGGGAATAGCTCTTAAGCTATTCAGCCGAGTAGTTATCTATATCTTCTTTGGAGAAAGTCTAACTCGAGCTCTTGGCTCCCGGAATCCGGCTTTGATTCTGCAAGTCATTGTTGGTTTCCTCTTCGTCAGTATAGTAACTTTTATTCCTCTTTGCGGGTCCCTGGTCGCTTTTATTTTCAATATCATGGGGTGGGGAGCCGTAATCAAATCCAGATTTGGGACGAGATCAACCTTGAGCTAATATCCAATAGGCGAGATCGCTAACTTCGGAGTTTATCCTCTAAGAGATACCCCTCAGGGAAAAAGATGATAAAGTGCTTAAGCTAATTTAAGGAGATGATTTTATTTTAAGTCAATTGTTAGCTAAATCTCTAAAATTTCTTTTTCTTTCTGTTTAGCCAATTCTTCGGCTTTCTTAGTGTACTCATCCATTAATTCCTGCAACTGGTCTAATCCCCGGTATTTGTCGTCTTCGGTAATTTCCTTGTCTTTCTCCAACTGTTCTATCGTTTCTTTTGTTTCTCGTCGCATATTCCGCAGCGCGGTTCTTTCTTCTTCCAACATCTTCCGAATATATTTAGCCAATTCTTTTCGCCTTTCTTCATCCAAAGGAGGTACCGGTATCTTCAGCATTTTTCCGTCATTAACGGGATTAAAGCCTAAATCAGCTGCCCTGATGGCTTTCTCAATGGCTTCCAAAGAAGTGGGATCATAGGGCTGGACAGTAATTAAGGTGGCCTCGGGAATACCCAGAGTAGCTATTTGATTAATTGGTGTTTGCGTTCCATAGTAATCTATTTTTATGTCCTCGAAGATACTTAAATTTGCTCTTCCAGTACGCAACTTTCCCAATTCTCGACGGAAATGTTCAACGGAAAATTTCATCCTTTTTTCTAATTCTCGGAGTTCTTCCTTCACTTTTTCCATTTCTCTCCTTCCTCCTTTTCCCTAGATTTAATTCACTTCGAGTTTCCTCAATGGATAATGGTTCCTACCCGATCACCCTTCACTGCGGCGACAATATTTCCTTTCTTTTTGAGGTTAAAAACAATAATCGGAAGATTATGTTCCTTACATAAAGATATGGCGGTAGTATCCATAACCAGGAGATTTTGATTGATAACTTCCAGATAACTTATTTCCGAGAAAAATTTTGCCTGGGGGTCTTGAACGGGGTCGGCCGAATAAACTCCATCCACTTTCGTTGCCTTCAGGATAGCTTCAGCCTCAATTTCCAAGGCTCGCAAAGCAGCGGCGGTATCGGTGGTAAAGAAAGGACTACCAATACCGGCGCTGAAGATAATAACTCGGCCCTTTTCCAAATGACGAAGAACACGCCGACGGACGAAAGGCTCCGCCACTGCTTTTACTTCAATGGCGGAAACATGACGGGTCACTAACCCTTCTCTTTCTAAGGCTTCTTGCAGAGCAACGGCATTGATAACCGTTGCCAAAAGTCCCATGTAATCCGCAGAAACCCTCTCCATCCCTTCTTTGGCCCCTTTTATTCCCCGAAAAATATTCCCTCCCCCGATCATAATCGCCACCTGAGTTCCCAGCGCATGAACTTGGCTTATTTCTTGGGCAATCCGGCGGACGACGTTCAAATCAATCCCATAGGGCTTGTCACCAAGGAAAGATTCCCCCGACAGCTTTAGCAAAACTCTATTATAAGCGACGCCAGTCGAACTCATTCTTGACGATTAAGATTGACCAATCTCAAAGCGCGCAAATCTTTTAATCTGGATATTTTCGCCAAATTTAGCAATGTGTGAGGCAATTAACTCGGCGATAGTCATTTTATCATCCCGAATATAAGCTTGCTCCAGAAGGCATATTTCTTCATAAAATTTCTTTAACTTGCCCTCAACAATTTTTTCGATTACTTGAGGAGGCTTATTAGAATCTTTGAATTGAGCCCGGATAATCTCTTTTTCTTGTTCTAACACTTCGTCTTCAATGTCCTCAGGAGCAATGTATTTGGGATTAGTGGCAGCAATATGCATGGCGATATTTTTGACAAGGGTCTGAAATTCTTCATTGCGAGCCACAAAATCCGTTTCACAATTAAGCTCCACCAGAACTCCTATCTTACCATTAGTATGGATATAAGAACCAATCAATCCCTCGCTAGTTTCCCGGTCCATTTTATCTTTGGCCCGGGCATACCCTTTTTTCCTGAGAATGGTTATAGCTTTCTCCAGATCGCCACCGGCTTCTTGGAGAGCTCGTTTGCATTCCATCATTCCTATTCCGGTCATATCTCTAAGTTGCTTAACTTGCTCTGCTTTTATTTCCATCTTATATCTCCTTAAACATTTTTGTCCTATTCAGAAGAAGACTCTGAGCTCTCCGGCGGGACGGCTTTTTTTTCTCCTGAAGAAGAATCTTCAACTTCGGTTCCTTCACTAGAACTAATTACTTCCTGTTCTCCCTCGGCCGCTTCTCTCTCGAGGAGCAGTTCTTTTTCCAAGCGCTTCTTTTTACCCTCAATGATGGCTTCGGTTGATTTTGAGACGAAAAGCTCAATTGCCCGAACAGCATCATCATTGCCGGGAATAGGATAATCAATTCCTTCGGGGTCAGCGTTGGTATCAACCACAGCGACTATGGGGATCCCGAGTTTCTTTGCTTCGGTCACAGCAATTTCTTCCTTGACGGCATCGATGACAAAAATAGCACCGGGCAAGTCGGTTAAATTCTTAACTCCTCCTAGATTTTTAACCAGCTTGCGAAAAACCTTTTCCATCCTTGATTGTTCTTTCTTGGACAAAAGCTCCCAGCGCCCATCTTCTTTCATTTCTTCCAACTCAATCAAGCGCTCCACACTCTTGCGAACAATATGAAAATTAGTCAGTAGCCCTCCCAGCCAACGGTTATTAACATAACAGCATTCAGATTTTTCGGCATACTCCTTAATAATATCCTGGGCTTGTTTTTTTGTGCCGACTAACAAGACTGTGTCTCCTTCTTCTGCTACCCGGCGCAAGAAATTTAAAGCTTCCCGAAAAATCCGAATGGTTTTTTGCAAATCAATGATGTAAATTCCGTTTCTCTTCCCAAAGATGAAATCTTTCATCTTGGGATTCCAACGCCTGGTTTGGTGACCAAAATGGACTCCCGCTTCTAAGAGTTCTTTCATTGTTACTGAGACCAAGTTTCATCCTCCATTTAGCGCTTGTGGTACTGAGGTGCCTTCCGGGCTCCCCTCAAGCCGTATTTTTTGCGTTCTTTTATCCGAGAATCACGGGTCAGGAGACCAGCATCTCTTAAGGTTTGCCGAAGCTCTTTATTAAATTCCACTAGAGCCCTGGCTACTCCCAACCGCACTGCTTCCGCCTGACCACTAATTCCGCCGCCATCGACTCTAATCAAGAGATTAAACTTGCTGATTGTATCGGTTAATCTCAAAGGCTGAGTTATTGTCTGACGCAGGCTTTCGACACTGAAATATTCATTAAAGGGACGTGGTCTTTTATTGACAAAAAGGGTAATTTCTCCTTTGCCTGGTCTTAAATAAACCCGAGCTACTGAAGTTTTACGTTTGCCGGTTCCATAATATTGAATTAAGCTCAAGGTTCCTCCTAAATCTGATATTCTTGGGGATTTTGGGCTTGATGAGGATGCTCAGAACCTCGATAAACCTTTAACTTTTTATAAATCTTGCGGCCCAGTCGATTTTTAGGAATCATGCCCCAAACCGCTTTTTTTATCACTTCCTCTGGCTTCTTGGCCAACATCTCCTTTAAAGCCTTCTCTTTGATTCCTCCTGGGTATCCAGAGTAAGAATAATACTTCTTTTGATCCATTTTTTTGCCTGTCACCCGAACTTTTTCCGCATTAATCACGACCACAAAATCTCCACTATCAAGATGATCGCAATAGTCCACCTTCTTTTTGCCGCGAAGGAGCACAGCAATCTCTGAGGCTAGCCTCCCCAGAGTTTTACCTTCAGCGTCAACTAACCACCATTTTCTGGTTATCGTCTCTTTCTTAGGAAAAAAAGTTTTCATCTTTAGCTTCCTCGATCTATGAATTAAACGAATTTAAATATAAATATATAGGGATGTCATAAAATACTAAAACTTTATTCACTTGTCAACCTTTAGCAAGAGTGAGAGAATATATTCACCTTCTCAGTTGACCCATAATCTAGCTCGCCGACGAGGATTGAAAACTCGGATTAATAATACTCCCGCCAGAAACCCCCCAATATGAGCAAACCACGCCACTCCACCACCGAAGCCCACATTCATCACCTGCAGAAAAAACCACAGCAAGAGAAAAAAGGCGGCGGGAATCGGAACAATTTCAATAAAAATAAACAAAAATACAAGGGTCATGACGCGAGCCTGGGGATAGAGCATCAAATAAGCGCCTAAAATTCCGGCAATTGCTCCACTGGCGCCAATCATGGGCATGGTAGAATTGGGATTAAAAATGACGTGGGTCAAGCTGGCGGCTAATCCGCAAATAATGTAAAACAAAATAAATCGAAATGGCCCCAGATAATCTTCGATGTTATTACCAAATATCCAAAGATAGAGCATATTCCCGCCCAGATGAAGAAACCCACCATGAAGAAACATGGCGCTTAAAAGAGTTAAAGGTGGGAAAAGGCGAGGAACATGAGGAAAGGCCAACGATCGAAAATGCGTAAGCTCATAGGGGATAGCGCCCATCCGGAAGACATGATATTGTAATCCCTCAGGAGAGAAAATCTGATAGAAGAAAATCAGAACATTTAGGACGATAAAAAGAACAGTTATAAGCGGAAAACGAGTCGTTGGATTTTCATCGCGAAGAGGAATAAACATTCATCCTCGTACTTTTGATAACATTCAACCCCTTGACCTAATTCTTGGTCCAGCCAGCAAAATTAATTTAGACCAGATTACTCTAAAACTAAGATCTCAAAATCAACTTGGCCAGGGATTAATCCTAATTATTTAATTCCCTTTAGCTCTTCTTCTAGCTTTTTCCTTTCGGCCTGACGCTGCCGGGCTTCTTTGAATTTCTCGGCATACATATCGGCTTCCTGTTCATATCTCTTGGCTCTTTCCGGAATAACTTTGGCCAAAACACTCTTATAAAGAACCGAGAGCCACGAGTAAGGTTCAGGATATTGAGGGTCAAGCTCATTGGCCTTTTTCAAACACTCTTCACTTACTTTAGCTAACTCTAACCTCTCTTGGCGAGAAAGCTGGTTCTGAAGACGATAGGCTTTCGACCAACGGTTAACTCCTTTTGACAACCAAGCCGCCGCATTATCTGGCTCAAGCAGAGTTCTTTTATCATGGGCATCAAAAGCCTTATCAAAGTCGGGAGCTGGTTGAAGGCTTTCATAATACTGAGATAAGTAAGCATAGCCCTGAGGGTTCTCTGGATCTAACTCTATTCGCCGCAAATACATCTGCTCGGCTTTTTCTTTCAACTCTTCTTTTTCACCTGCATAACGCTTATAGAACTCAGCCACGACGTAATAATTGGCCATATTGGTGGGTTCCATCTCCAAGATTTTCAGGTAAAGTTTTTCGGCTTCTTCAAAATTACCTAGCTTATCATACATATCACCCAAGGAATAAATCACGTCCTTATTATTGGGATCAATCTCATAGGCCTTTTGTAAAGCGGCCAATGCTTTTTCGGCTCTCTGTTTATTGTCTTCAGTATCTACTCCGGGTTTGTATATTTGCTTATAACTTTCGCCCAGGAATCGATAGGCATCAACAAGATTGGGATTAAACTGTAAAGCCAATTCATATTCTTCAATTGCTTTGCGATACAAGCCTTCGGTGAAATGATGATTGGCTCGGTTAAAATGATAATTTCCCTTTAAATAATTAACATTTAGTTTTGAACATCCACTCCAACTGACGAGAAAAATAAGCAGACCTAAAGTAATCAGGAAAGGGGCAACTCCTTTTCGTGACATCATGACCTCCTTAAAAACAGCATATAATTTATTAATTTAAAAGTGGTTCATTAAAGTAACCGCGATTCTTTTTTATAAAGGAAACTAGCCTCAAAGTCAAGGATTCTCTCTTTTATAAATTTGTTAAAAGCACAAAGAAAAGCAGCTTTTTTATATAATTTCACTACTATTAGCAATTACCTGGCCATTCTCTGACTAATAATTTGTCAATTAAACCAAGGAAAATTAAATAGGGAGAGTTGAATTTACTTATTATCAAAACGCTTGCCAGATGTTTTGGTTGGAACCCGAAGGGTTTATCTTTTCTTTTGGGTTGCTTCTCTTTTTAAATAGAGCCGTAAAGGTGTTCCCACAATATTAAAATGTCTTCCCAACTGATGAAGGAAAAATTTTTCATATGAGGGAGCCAAGGAAAGACGGGAGGAAGTAAAAACTAAAAAAGAAGGAGGGAGGACTCCTACCTGAGTCATATAGCGAAGTTTTAACCGTTTTTTATTTCTAGAGAGGGGAGGATGTTCAACAATTAACTGGTGCATAAATTGATTTAGTTGGGAGGTTGGGATTTTCCTTAATCCCTGCTGGTAAACTTCATCAGCCAAGTCAAGAATTTTAACCACCCTTCTTCCCGTCCGAGCCGAGATAAAGATTATGGGTGCATAAGCAACAAAATCCAACTTGTCTCTAATTATCTTCTCTAAAAGAGCGGTTGATTTCACTTCTTGAGCAATTAAATCCCATTTATTGACCGCGATAATTAGAGGTTTACCACTCTCATAGGCCAGATGAGCAATGGCTGTATCTTGACGAGTCGGAAATTCTTCAGCATCAAGAACCAGGCAGATAACATCCGCTTTCTGAATGGTCTTTTGGGACCAGATTATTCCCACTTTTTCCCGACCATCCTTAGTCCGACTTAACTTGCGAATTCCGGCTGTATCGACCAAAGTATATTGCCTTCGGTAGCGACGAATAAGAGTATCAGTAGGGTCCCGGGTTGTCCCTGGTATTTCACTAACCAGCAATCGCTCTTCTCCCACCAACCGGTTAACAAGGGATGACTTGCCGACATTTATTCGGCCCACTAAAGCAATCCGCAGGGAATTTTCAGACGTGGTCTCGGTTAGTTTTGAGGGAAGAAAATTTAAAAGAAATTTCTCTAACTCATCCAAATTTCTCTTGTGCTCAGCTGAAAGAGGAATCACCTCTCCCCACCGAAACAAATCCCCAATTAACTTCTTCTCTTCTTCCAACGAATCGACTTTATTGGCGACAATCAGCAACGGTTTATCTAGCTTTTTAAGCTGAACATATAATTCTTCCTCACCAGGAATTATTCCCCGTTTAGCATCGATAACCAAAATTATCAGGTCAGCTTCCTGGGAAGCCTCCCAAGCCTTTTGGCGAACTAAGGAAGAAAGAGGATCATGAGTATGGTCAAAGAAACCGCCTGTGTCAATCAAAACAAAGGCCCGATCATCCAAGGTACAATAGGCCGAAACTGCATCCCGCGTCATTCCTGGTAAATGGTGGACTAAAGATTTTTTTTGCTTCAACAAGCGATTAAAGAGCGTCGATTTGCCAACATTAGGATAGCCAACGATAACGACCTTAGGTAAACGACTCATATTTATAAATGCCAGACTAATCCTTGTTATCAGAAGAGGCAATCAATTCCGGCAAGGGAGTAAAGGGACGTCTTAAATTAACATGGCCACTTAAAGTTTCTCGCTCCCGACCATCGATTAAGAAAAAAACTTTTTTAATTTCTTTGAAATTATAAGTAAGAGAGCTAACTACGGCATAAACTGCCATCATCTCCGAAGTCGCTCCTAAAGAGTGAGTCTCGCTTAGTTCCCGGGAAAAATCCACATAAGCCAAACCGTTATCGGTAAGGTAAATTTCTCTTAGCTTGACTCGGGGGGGAAAAGGACTAATTAATCCCTGTTGAGATCCCCGGAGAAGCTCATTGACCACTAGACGAGCTGCTTCAACCACCGAAGCAGTTTGACGAATTTCTCTTTCCTCGGGATGGAGCAAGGAATCTTCCTCGCCAAGAAAAAACAAGGTTATCTTTTGGGTGGGAATTTCAACAGCCCCCATTGGTAGGTTAGCCTCCTCAACACCAGCTCTTCTTTTTATTAATTTTTCTCCTTCGCCGGTAGTTAAGAAAAGAATCGCTATTATAACCAGAGAACTAGCCAGGATTACGAGAAAAGATAATTGTTTGCGAGTCATCTTCTTCCTATTAGCGATAAAATTACAGCCACCTTTTCATCTCTAAAGAATTAAGGCAATTATTTATCAAGATGCGGTTAGCCGCTTCTCCTTTGTGGTTCATCAAGAATTAGAATGGGGTGAATAAGCTCTCAAAAAATCTTGGATTCCGCGAAAAATGGCTTCAGCCACCTTGGTCTGAAATTCTTCAGTTAACAATTTCCTTTCTTCCTCTTGGTTAGAGATAAAAGCCACCTCCACCAAAACAGCCGGGCAAGCTACTCCAGTTAACACTTTAAAAGGCGCTTGTTTAATACCACGGTTAGCAGTACTAAGCAGGGCATTTAGTTCCCGCTGAATACTTTCAGCTAAGAGACTACTCTGTTTTAAGTAGGCAGTTTGGGCCATATCCCAGAGAATCATTTTGATGTCCTCTTCATTTTCAGGATCAGCTATTTTACTTTCCAATTCCGAGGAGTTATTTTCCAAATAAGCTAACCGACGGGCCTCCTCATCAGTAGCATTCAAACTCAAAAAAAATACTTCCGAGCCATGAGCATGGGGGCGGAAAGAACTGTTAACATGAATACTCACAAATAAGTCAGCCCGATTATTATTGGCGATTGCCGCGCGGGTGTCGAGAGGAACATCCAGGTCCTCTTCGCGCGTTAAAATAACTCGATAAGCCATGTTGCGGCTGACTATTTCTTTCAATTTAAAGGAAATATCTAAAGTAATATCTTTTTCCAACGAGCCTAATTTGCCTTGCGCCCCACTTTCTGTTCCCCCATGACCAGGATCAATGACAATTGTTCTGATGGCCGAAGAAAGTGACCTCCGAGCCTCCGGAGGTGGGCCCTCTGGGGCCAAGGGAGAAACAGAAGTGTTAGGGGATGACTCGGGAGTAACAATGCTGCTCCCCTCAGAAGGATAGATATTCAGAATTAATCGAGGAGGATCATCCAGCGAATACGTTTCATGTTTATATTTAGCCCCCTTGACCTGTAGAGTCACCAAAAATGTTTCTTCACTTTTCGCCCAACCGATCGATTTAACTATCTGGCTAGTAAAAGGCTCTTTAATAAACCGACTATTACGAGGCAAACGCAAATGGATGAGAAGATAATTGCCCGACTGTTCAACAAAACTACTTATTTTTTGATCGCTAGAAAATAAAACCTGAGTGTATTGTTTTTTATCCTCAACTCTGACTCTTAGATACGAGGAAGATGAGCCTAAATCGCCTCTCGCCAAGCTCAGACAAACGAGATAAGAGAGAATCAAATAGGCAAAAAATATAGATTTAACTATTTTTTGCCTATTTTTCACCTTGGCTCCTCTTTTCTTCTTCTTGCTTGTGGTTTCTTTATCAATTTAATAATCGTCCTTCGGGTTAAATTCAAAATCTCCAAAATGGAGGCGGCGGGAATCGAACCCGCGTCCGAAGGCCTTCGACACGAGGCCTCTACATGCTTATCCTCTTCTTTATTTTCACGATTCAGCTCCCGAAGAGGAAAGGCACCGAACCGCTAGCCTTGATTAGGTTTCGCTTCCCAGGCTCAAGGCAAACCCGAGTTGCTATCCTGCTTACCGGCGCCTCTCAAGGGTCGCAGGAAAACCCAGGAGAGACGGCATGCCTTCAATTAGGCAGCAACAGGCAGAGTTTCTGCACTTCTTTGGTTCCACCAGTTTTACGAGGTAGGTGGGACCTCGGCATGCAGCCTCTATCTCATTGCCTCCGTCGAACCCTTTTCGCCCCCTGATTTCTGCTCTTTAAGGGCTTTGCTTTTCAATTATAAGGGAGAAAAGCAAAAACTGTCAAACCCGAGAATTTATTTCCCTTACCTCTTCATTATAATCTCAACCACTAACCTTTATTTTCCCTCTCATTAAATGCTAAGTCTAATTTTAGTCTCCAAATTTGGCCCCATCAGTCTTAGAGGAAACTTCATTTGCCTATAAAATAGTTTAACTTTCTCTAAAATATGGCTATTCCTGGCCCCTCAATTCAACCTATGGGGCCTACCGCTCCCGATCCAAAAGGTTAACAACCAGACATTTTCCTAAAATTTAAGCCCTTTAAAGGAAACGGTCACCAACTTTACTTCTTGGACTGGCTTTGGTATAAATGATGCCTGACTTCAGGACCGAACGATAAAAAAAGACTATTTTTATGATTCATTTCCTGTTAGCTACCATCCTGTTCTTAACCAGTCCTTTCCCTTCTCCAAGAGAAGCCTCTCCTCTGTCTTCTTTAACCACTTTCTCTTTAAGCCGATTTCAGATGGAAATGATTCCGGGTGGTTTCTATTTTCCCACTTTTTTTGAAAATCTAGCTCCAGCCACCACGTTTCTAATCGAAGAAAGCAACGGATTTGCCCTGCTTGATCCACCACGAGTATACTTCGAAGGTGACTCTATCACCCAGTTTTCCTGGTCGGTCAATCAATTTCCCACTTCTTCATCTCTTAATCCCGGCACCCCGGGAGTCATTCCGCCTCTCGGCCTAGTGAGTCAACTTCAACTTGCCCGCAATTCCCCCTTATCTTCTTGGTCGGGAATGAACTTTTGCCTCGGAACTCCCCCTCTTTCCTCCTCTTCACTAGCCTTGCATGTTTCCCATGTTTGGCCAAATATGGGTGGAATGATCCCCGGAGCAACATTTATGTTGCAACCTCATGCGACCACTGAAGAAAGAGACAATCTATTATCTTCCATCCGTCGCCAATTCACCCACAACACGCTAGTTGATTTAGTTGGCCGCCCCGCCTTATCTTTTCTTGAACTAACCTTAGGGGCAACTTATTTTCGAGCTGAACGTCAATTTAACGATTTCAATCACTTCCACCAGTTTTTTAAGGAACCAGGAGAGCTTACTCTTTTTTTGGTCCAAGCGAAGAAAAAAATCTCGGCTTTTGATTGCGAATTCTTAACCATTATTAATCATATCTCTCGAGAAAACCTAACGGCAGAGCTTGGCCGTCTTCCCCAAGAAACTCTTTCTTCCCATCGCAATTCAATTTTTTCTGGCCTTAATTTTTCTAGCTCCTGGCTCAGAGCCAGACTCTCATTTCTCAGGGAAAAAAACAACCTTAATCCCCAAACAATAAACTTGGCCAAGGAATTAATGGATAATGATGGCGAGGGATTTTTTCCCTTTGAAAAATGGGGGGAATTCCAGGCAAAAACTTGGCGTTTTGACCTTACCCTGCCCTTCTCTTTTAACTTAGGGTCCTCTCTTAAAGGTCAATTTTATATCTCCCTAAAACAGACCAATCTAACAGGGAAAGAAGCTTCCCACCAATTCAACCCTCTTCTTTTTAACAACAAACCATACCAAGTCATTATTTGGCAAGGAGATAAAGATTGGCAGAATAGCAATGGCTATTTTCGCTCTGGTCTGCAGGCGAATTACTCTTGGCACCGGGATATTTCTTTTTACTTAAAGTTATTTTTTCAACCCTCTTGGCTTCATTTTGCCCCTGCGGAAAATAACCTTCATTTTTGGCAGTCTGGTTTTGACTTCGGATTAGCTTTCTTCGAGAAAAGGCGTAATCGAATTTTTGTAGCTTACGGCTTAATCCCTTGGGAAATACGAGAAAATGTCAATTATTTTTTAGAGAACAACAGACCCTTAGGCCAAATATATTATTGGTCGGATCATAACCAGGATAAAAATTTCCAGGTGGGGGAAGAAGGACCGCTTTATCGCTTAACCAGAGGAGCTAGCCATTTGGTCTCTTCTCAACTCAAGGCTCCATTTAACCATCGCCTCTTGGCTATTTTCCAAAGCTCCCTTTCCGCCGCCTTTACCCTCCAGCTCCAAGGTTCAATCAAAGAAACAAAAAATAATTTTTGGGTTCACTATAAAGAAAACTATGGGCATTTTTCCCCGCTGGGAGATAAATCGCTTTTCATTCTCGATAAGCCCGTTACTCAATTCATTTTCAGTAATTATTCCTTCGGCGAAAAACCCTTCTATGCCGAACTTCTTCTTCACCTTTGGGGCCAGAAAGAAAAGAATTGGTTTTTCTCTTTTTCATTTATGGCTCATTTAGGAATGGGCTACACTGCTTTCGGTAATGGGCCCACCGCTAATGACATCGGCATCATCGACGAAAGCCAAGCGTCGCCCAACACCTGGATAAATGGCTACGGCCGAGTAGACGGGGACCGGGCTTTTGTTGGTAAAATGTTTTTTGGGTTTTATCTAAGACCTCGTCTTTTTCTCAGTGCCACCTTAAAATATCGCGATGGAAATCCCTTCGCCTTTATTGATTCTTATCTCCTCAACCAGGAAGTAATTCTAACTCTCCAAACTATCCAAGCCGAAAATAAAAAAGGCGTTAAAGGCGGGCCAAGGGAAGATTACCTTTCCGATGTCAGCCTTCAGCTTTCTTATTCATGGCCTCTAACGGAATTACAGCTTGAGTTTTATGCTTCCCTTCACAATCTTCTGGACTTTGGCAGTGAGCTCTCTGAGTACGTATTCTCCGGGGGGCAGCGCTATGCCTTAGAACTCCAAATTCCTCGTTCCTTGAGGTTAGGAATAAAAGCTTCCTGGTAAATTTAACCTCTAGCAAAAACAAGCTTTTATCAGGGAGGAAAGTGGCGGGGCCGACGAGACTTGAACTCGCGACCTCCGGCGTGACAGGCCGGCGTTCTAACCAGGCTGAACTACGGCCCCACCAGGGGGAAGATGGAAAAATATTAAATTCTTTCCCTTCTTTTGTCAAGCCTTCCTTTAGGAACCTTCCCAACTCTCCAAAAGAAACTAGAAATAATCCAAGGAAAAGGCAAAAATAACAGAAGGCCTTACTCTTCAGTATAAGCTGGCCACATCTATTATTTCCTTCCAGCCACCACCACTAATTCCCTGATTACTTTCGATGGGAAATAAAAGACATTTTCTCTAAAACCGCTATCCTTTCCTCCACTGGAGGGTGAGTCTGGAATAATCTGTTTACGCGGCCCTGAATCTTTTCTAAGGGATTCACAATGAATAGATGGGCGGTGGCTTTATTGGCCACCTCCAGAGGCTCCTCATCTTGAGAGATTTTTTTTAAAAAGAAACCTTGACCGGTTCACGAGCCTCTTCTTCTTCAATTTCAAAATATTCTTTTTCTTGGAAATTAAAAAGCCGGGCAATCACATTAGAAGGAAAGACTTGCAGCTTGATGTTAAACTTCATCACCATATCATTATAAAATTGACGAGCATAAGCTATTTTGCTTTCCGTTCCAGCTAATTCTTCCTGCAGCATTAAGAAGTTCTGATTGGCTTTTAGATCGGGATAATTTTCCACCACCGCAAACAGAGATTTAAGGGCTCCAGTCAACATATTTTCAGCCTGACCTTGTTCTCTAACCGTCTGGGCGTTAATAGCCTTGGTTCGGGCTTCGGTTACCTTTTCAAAAACTTCTTTTTCATGTCGGGCATATCCTTTAACCGTTTCAACCAAATTGGGGATCAGGTCATAACGCCGGCGTAATTGAACGTCCACCTGGGCCCAGGCATTATCACACCGGTTACGGATGGTGATCAGACGATTGTAGATGACAATCCCCCCGACCAGAACAACTCCAACTACAATCAAAAGGAAGAGTAAAATTTCCATTTCTTTCTCCTGGTAAGATAAAATTTATTTTAGTAAATAATCTTACGTCATAAATGTCAATAACATTCAACAAAATTAAATTGACATTTTTTCCCCAAGGATGATATATTGCAAGTGGGTGATTTTTTTAATTAAAAATAACAATAACAAATAAACTCCAAAGGAGGATTATATGGCATCATTAAAAGAAAAGTTTGCGGCCAAGATCGATCCCATGCGTCAAAGAGTACGCACTTTGACCAAACAGCATGGGGAAATCAAGATTTCAGATGTGTCAGTGGCCCAAGCTTATGGAGGCATGAGAGGGGTCAAATGTTTGGTAACAGAAACCTCTGCTTTAGATCCCTATGAAGGCATCCGCTTCCGGGGTTTTACCATCCCCGAACTTCGCCAAAAGCTCCCTAAGGCTCCTGGTGGTGAAGAACCTCTGCCCGAAGGAATATTTTATTTACTGCTTACTGGTGATCTTCCTAGCGAAGAAGATGTCCGGGAACTCACCAAGGAATGGCAACAAAGAGGAGAGGTGCCTGAGTATGTCCTCGAGGTTTTGAAATCCATCCCCAAAGATGTTCACCCGATGACTCAATTTTCGATGGGTATTCTCGCTCTTCAGAAAGAGTCGCTCTTTGCTCAGCGTTATCGTGAAGGGATGCCCAAAACTGAATACTGGGATCCGATGTTTGAAGACGTCATGAATCTACTGGCCAAGTTGCCCCGAATTGCTGCTTTTATCTACCGTCGCATCTATAAAAACGACGAACACATTCCTCCTGATCCAACTCTCGACTGGGGAGGAAATTTTGCCCACATGTTAGGCGTAGAAAATGAAGAGTTTAAAGAACTGATGCGACTCTACCTGGTCCTCCATAGTGACCACGAGGGAGGAAATGTTTCAGCCCATACAACTCATCTCGTCGGTTCCGCCCTTTCCGATGCCTATCTGTCCCTATCTGGGGGCATGAACGGGCTGGCCGGTCCTCTCCACGGGCTAGCTAACCAGGAAGTTCTCCGCTGGATTATGGAGCTCATCGAAAAACTCGGTTCTAAACCAACTAAGGAACAACTCAAGCAGTATGTCTGGGATACTCTCAATGCGGGACAAGTTATTCCCGGCTACGGACACGCTGTCCTGCGGAAAACCGATCCTCGCTATGTCGCTCAAAGAGAATTCGCCCTTAAGCACCTACCTGATAATGAAATATTCAAAGTCGTCAGTGATCTCTACGAAGTTGTTCCGCCTATTCTTCAAGAGCATGGAAAAGCTAAGAATCCTTGGCCTAACGTTGACGCTCATTCCGGATGTCTTTTGCTTCACTACGGAGTTAAAGAGTACGATTTCTACACCGTGTTTTTCGGAGTCTCCCGAGCTCTTGGCGTACTCGCTTCACTTTGTTGGGACCGGGCCTTAGGTTTGCCCATTGAAAGGCCAAAGAGTATCACTACTGATTGGGTTGAAGAGTTTATCAAAAACCAGAATTAACCTCTTTTCGGGAGTAGGTTACCCACGACGGGAGAGTTTCTCTCCCGTCGTTTTTTATTCCTCAAATTCTTGGTGGGGAGAAAGATAATGAAAGTCATCATTATTATGGGTTCCAAGGGCGACTTAGAATGGTCGAAAAAGGCCGCTCTTCTCCTTGAAGAACTGGGAATCCCCATGGTGATGAGAATCGCTTCAGCCCATAAAGTACCCCTTAAAGTTTTAGAAATTATCAAAGAATACGAGACAGAAGAGGTGGTCTTCATCACTGTTGCGGGACGAAGTAATGCTTTAAGCGCCTTTGTTGATGCTCAAACTGCCCGGCCCGTCATCGCTTGCCCTCCTTACAGCGACAAATTTGGCGGAGCAGATATCTTTTCCAGCCTTCGGATGCCCTCTGGAGTGTGCCCCCTTGTGGTCTTAGAACCAGAACAAGCAGCTCTGGCCGCAGCGAAAATCCTCGCTCTTAAGGATAATGAATTAGCGCGCCGGATTAAGAAATATCAAGACCACAAGAAAACAATTATCGAAAATGATGATCAAGCTTTAACAAACAATCAATAAAGCTTGGCCAGCTCTAAACAATTCCGCAATAAAAATTTTATTTAATTATTTAGGCTTAAAAACAAAAAGCAGATTTATTCCAAATCACAATTCAAGCAAGGACTGCTAGATCTCGGCAGTTAATGATGGCCCTGAAAAAACAAAAAAAGTCTGGGAGATTAAGCAATAAAACAAAAAAATATTAACCTATAGTGAGCAATAACGATGGGGATCTTACCGGCCAATAAAACGAACATCAAAATTGCCGCTAGAACTATCACCCAAGGGGGATTAGTGGCTTTCCCTACTGAAACAGTTTATGGACTCGGGGCCGATGTCTTCAATTCCCTAGCGGTGGCCCGTATCTTTGAAGTGAAAAAACGACCAGAATTTGACCCTATCATCATCCATATTGCCTCCGTTGAGGATCTTAATCTCATCTGGCGTCAGCGACCCGACGTTGCCCTTCCTCTTATCGAATCTTTCTGGCCGGGACCTTTAACTTTAATCGGATTAAAATCCCCCAAGATTCCCGAGCTAGTCACGGCCGGACTTGATACGGCTGCGGTGAGGATGCCTAACCACTCTGTTGCTCTAGCTCTCATTAAAGAGGCCAAAAGACCCATTGCTGCGCCAAGTGCTAATCTCTTCGGGTTCCTTAGTCCCACCACCGCTTCTCATGTCGCCCAGCAACTCGGCTCGCAAATTGATTTAATCCTTGATGGAGGCCCAACTCCTGTGGGGATTGAATCAACCGTGCTCGACCTCACCGGAAAGCCCACTTTGCTACGACCTGGAGGAGTCCCTCTCGAAGAAATTGAAAAAATTATAGGGCCAGTTAGAATTGCCCCGCCTTCCCCGAAACCACTAGCTCCCGGTCAACTCACCCACCACTACGCCCCAAGAGCCACCCTGGTTATCAAGCACGATAACTTAAAACTGCCCTCGAAACTAAAAATTGGATATTTAGCCTTTAGCTCAGCGCCGGCAAACATTTCCGCTTATAAAGTAGAAATCCTTTCCCCCTCGAGAAATTTAAGAGAAGCAGCGGCTAATCTGTTTGCCGCTCTTCATCGCCTTGACCAGGCCAAAGTCGATATTATCATCGCCGAACCTGTTCCTGAAGAGGGGTTGGGAAGAGCAATCATGGATAGATTACGAAAAGCGGCCTCAGCCACCTATCCACAGAGATAAACCACCAGATTTTTTCGCTGGGACTGGCTATCTGGCCTGCTCACGGGCAATTTTCAGTAGGTCATTAAGGAGACTATAGCCTGTTTCGCGGCGACCGGCTCCAGGTCCAATGACGGTTATCTCGCCTAAAGAATCGGTTAAGATGGTTAAAGCGTTAGTTGCCCCCATTACACTTCCCAAAGGATGATTGATATCAATTTCTTCGGGGGCAACTTCCGCTTTGACAAGATTTCTCTCTCGCCAAACTCGCCCGATTAATTTGAAACGCTTTCCCCGGGACAACGCATTCACCACCGCACTAGAGGTAATGGAAGTAATTCCTTCACAGGGGAAATCAAACGGCTTAGCTCGGGAGCCAAAGACAACTTTAGCTAAAATTGTAACTTTGGCCAAGGCATCCCACCCCAGAACATCGGCATCCGGAACAGCCTCAGCATATCCAAATTCTTGGGCTTTTTTTAATGCATCCTCATAAGAAAGTCCTTCTTCCATGCGGGTTAGAATGTAATTAGTTGTTCCATTTAATATTCCCTTTATTTCTTGAAATTCACACCCAATCAACGTTTCTCGAAAAAGATTAAGAACTGGTGTCCCACTCATTACCGTGCCCTCAAATAAAAAATGGACATTATTAGCCCGCGCAATATCAATTAATTCTTCATAGAAAAGAGCAACCGGGCCCTTATTAGTGGTGACCACATGCATCCCCTTTTCTAAAGCTTGGCGGATATGAGTTACCGCCGGTTCTCCTGTTTTGATATCTGTGTAGGTCACCTCGATCAAGACATCGGCCTCAAGCCCGGAAATAAGCTCTGTTGCTTCCCCTGAAATTCTTTCTCCCCTCACCCCTTCCAGCAATTTCTGATTTTGCGCTGCTGTTAATGCTTCTTGTAAATCCAGTCCCTCGGGAGCTACTACATTTCCTAATTTTTTATCTAAAATACCCACTGTTTGCCAAGTTAAGCCAAATTCTTTCGTCAATATCTCTTTTTTCTCCAACAATAATTCAGCCAATCCCTGTCCAACTGTCCCAAAACCAACAAAAAGAAGTCGCATATTGCCTCCTTTGGTTGAAAAGTTAGATTAAATTAAAGTTGAAAATTTATGTCTAAGGAAAAAACGCTAATCTTCTCCACTTCATAATCCTTTTATCACAAGCAAATTCAGCCTGTCAAGGGCAAAGAATGCCTGGGATTTTCTGCCAATCAACTAGCTGACGGCGATTATATTCCCGCCCAGCAATTAGGGCCGAGCATAATCGAATGGCCAAAGACAAGGGGGCTCCAACATTAATTTGGCAACGTCGATCCAATATGTTCTCAACATCTTCGCCGGGCTGCAGAGGACAGCCATTACATTTCCGGCTATCCACTAAGGCGATGAGCCATTGTTTTATTTCTTCTTGATTAAAGCCTAACAATCGTTGAATAAGAACGTGGCCAGCCATCACGATTTCATAGTTATTTCCACTGCCCTAGCTTCCCTAACCACTTAAAATGTCATTCTTTCCAGAAATAAACGTCAGCTTTAATTTCTACTTGTCATCGGTCAGGAGAGAAGTTCTAAAATCGATAGCTAAAACTTAAAAAGGCAGAGTCATTCTCGTTAACTTCCCGATAAAAACTCGAGCCCCTTTGATAAACAAATTCAGCCACTCCGTGTTCTGACCAGAAAGCATACTTAGCCCGCAGTTGAAGGGTAATCTTATCTAAGGCCGTATTCGCCTGGAAGAATAAACTCAGATCGAGCAGATCCGATAATTTATTTTTAATTTTCAAGACATGAATATTAGCACTCTTATATACTGGAGAAATTTCAAAACTATAATCTAGATAATAAAGAAAATATTCGAGAAAGAGAGTCTGGCTGATGGAGAAATCTTTGTACAATCTAAACAAAGTAAACCCCCGCGCTAAAAACTGGCCAAATCTAACTTCCAATTGGAAGCGTCCTCCTGGGCCCCTATCAAAATAAGAAAATAAAGAGGTTTTATTGGTCCAGTATTCCGGTTTCCCATAATAAAGGTAATAATGGGTCCCGACCACCGGGTTAAATAAATTAAATAAATAGTTGGAATCAAAAAGAGAAATTTCTCCTAATGACTCTTGATAGATTCGCCATTGGTCAAGATCAATTTTATCTTCAAGACCCGGATAATCTGCTGGGTATAATTCATTGAGCATATACTCCTTTCGATAGGAAACACCGATACTCCAAAAAGATTTAAACTCAAGAGAAACTTTGGTTTCGGCCGACCAACTCCGTAATGTATTGTCTAATCCCCAATAGACATCACCCTTTCCGGCCACATGAAACGAATTAAAAACGCCTCGCCCTAAATTAAATTTATGGACTAATTCTGTTTTTATTTCCTGGCGATTATCATCAGGAATATAACCTACTTTGACTAGATTATCCCCAAAATTTCTCCCTATTCGTAAAAACCCCAATTTAAAATAAGTGGGATCGCTTTGATAGCTAATAAAAGCTCCTAAAGCGGAGGAATCTTCTTTTTTTTGACCATAGCTTTGGGCAAATTGCCCTTGAAGATTAAAATGAGAAGAAATCTTGAGGACCCAATCAAAGGCCAAACTGCCCCATTTATCTTCCCGGTCTACCCGGGCACTTCCGGTTAATCCCAAAGAAAACCACGAGCGGGGAGAGAGGCTAATTCGTCCAAAATGATAGCTGGCTTTAGGGACTTGGCTGATATCGTCTTGGGGGCCCAAGGTGGATAAGAAAAATATCTCACTCCCTGGAAAGGTAGCTTTTACCTTTGCTCCCGCCTGAATTTTTCGTATCCTTTTGGAATAAAAAAGGTCAAACACTGACTGGTCCTCCCCAGCCAAACTTTGAAAAAAACTTCTTTTTTCAGGAATTTTTAGTTCATAAGGAGTAAAATTTAATCTTTCTTCATCAGGTTCAACTAAGCCAAATTCAGGAAAAAGGGTAACCTCGGCCGAAATTAAAGGGGAAAAGTTATAACCCAGGTCAAGCCCCCCTCCTAAAGGTGATCCCTCAGTTGGCGTTTGTCGGAATAAAAGAAAGCTGTTTCCTCGGAACCTCTTTTCTTTCTTAATAATAGTTATGGGTTGCAAAAGATTAATCTGCTCTAAAGAAAAAGCCGGCTCCAGAGGCCCCCCCCAGAAAACAGGATCTAATCGAGGAACCACTCGGGAGACAAGCATATTTATTTCTGCTTTTTCTCCCGGGGGAAGAAAAGGCTCCAGAGGGATGGCCATTTCTGCAGTCCATCCTCCTTCGCTTCTTTGAACTCCCGAGAACCACTGAGTGTCCCACGCCAAGTCTTTGCTCCCATCGATTAAACTCAGACGCCCATCCAATTTGGTATTTAAAAGATTGAGCCCGAAAAAATAAATATAATCTTGATCGGTCCCTCCCAGGAGAAAAAGATAGACAGAATCATCAGTTCGTAATTCTCCATCTTTAGCTTTAACTTCAGCCATTATTTTCTCAGGAGTAGGATCGTTGCAAACAAAGGCAATATAAAGAAAGTTCCCATCTTGACCTAGAAAAACCTGAGTCTTAATTTTCACTGTTTGATCCCGGTCAGGATGAGGAACTAATATTTCTTCTCCCGGAATTGCTCTCGTCCAGGCGTCATCTTGAAGTTGCCCATCTATTTCAACAGAAGGCCCCACTCTCAGAATTAAATTCTCTGAGGTTATCTCTTGATTAAAGACGCTCCCGATGGTTAACAGCAGACACCAAATCAAAGTAAAAAATCTTGTCAACTCAATCCATTTCAATAGTATTTTCCTTTTCCCCAATTACTTTCTAAAGCTTCCTTATATTTTTTAAATTGTTAACACCTCTCAAAGGCTTTCTTCTATACTCGCATTTTTGCAACTATTTAATTACATGAAAAAAACAAGAAATTATGGTTACACTATTCTCCATGGTTTTGTCAAAATATTTTAATTTTTATTATTTTTTATTATTAAGATAAATATTCAACATCCCCCTTAAACCAGCAAGCCTCTCCAAAACTGAGATAGCCAAGGTAATGGCTTTAATTTAATTTATAAACATTGGTTGAGGAGAAAAAATGAAGACACACAAAATATTTATCTCTCATTTTTGTTCTCGTGCAGGGAAAAATGGTGACCGGCGCTATATCTGCCAGTTGTCTTGGCAACGTCCCAGGCCAAAATAAGGTGCCTATCACCATTTTTCCATCACAGTTTTGGAGATGCTTCTCTCAAAATAGATCCAAAAGGCAAAAATATTCAGCCAAACAAAGATATATTTTGAAGAAAGCAAAAATGGAATAAAGGTTTAAAATATATTTTTCTGAGGTCTTGAAAAACCTTGGGCTTTTTGAATCTTTTCAATATTATCACCACATCAAAAATGTTCACTTATCAGAAAATAGGACAATGCTTTGAATAATTTACGCGCTTAAATTATAATTCCTCTATGTTCTTCCTTCCTTTCATCTTTCTTATTTTTTTCTTCTATCTGCTTATCATTGGCCTTCTTTTTTTCTTCCTTCATCTTGGGCTAATTAGTTTTGCCTTCGACCAGCTCGGAATTCCTAAAGATGCTCTATTTTCTCTTCTTTTCTTAATTTTATTAGGAAGCATGGTTAATATCCCCGTAAAAAAATATGTTGCTGAAGTCGAAAGGCCGGGACAAATTATTGACTTTTTCGGTTGGAAATTCAAAATTCCGCGCAGCAGTTACACCCAGCAAATGACCATCGCTGTGAATGTTGGTGGGGCCATAATTCCCACCTTAATCTCTATCTATCTTATTCTGAAATGGTTAGCCTTTTTTCCGGAAATAGCCATTTCTACCTTGATTATGTCTCTTTTCGTCCATAAGATTGCTCGCCCAATAAGAGGTGTCGGGATTGCCACCCCAGCTCTTTTGCCACCTTTAATGGCCGCCGCCCTTGGTCTTCTTTTTGAACTAGTTCTTCATCCCCAAGCAGCCCCGATTATTGCTTATACCTCCGGAACCCTAGGCACTTTAATCGGGGCAGACTTGATGAATCTAAAGAAGATCTCAAATCTTGGAGCCCCCGTGGCTTCCATTGGAGGGGCAGGGACTTTTGATGGCGTTTTTCTGACCGGCCTAATGGCCGTGATTCTAACCTCTTTTTAATTTTAACTTGTCTTAGTCAAGTCTACCTTGATAGGAATTATTTGCATTTACGGCTGAAGGAACGCCGTATCAATTCTTTGAATCCCAAATTTTTCTTTCTTTCGGGAAATATTCCCTCACTAACCTTAGAAACATCCTCAATGGTATAGAATGCTTTGGGGTGATATTTCATGATGAGGGGAACAAGCTCAGGCAGACTCTCCCGGCGAACTACAATGTATAAAATTTGAACGGGTCCTTTAGCTCCCCGAGCGCTAATCGTCGTCAAGCCAAACTTCCGAGAATTTAAAATTTCTTTGAGAGGAGAAATATCTTTAGTGGTGATCAATCGAACAATTACGGTCCCCATGGATAATTTCTGTTCCAGACTTAGACCGACAAAATTCCCCATAGCAAATCCAGCAGCATAGGCTAACATACACAGAGGATTATGAAGATTAATCATGATCTGTTGAATGGCCAACAGCCAAATTAAAATTTCAAAAAAACCCACAAATGGAGCAATATATTTCAACCCTCGAGAAATAAAGATTATCCGCAAGGTCTGAAGAGTTACATCAATAACTCGAGCTAAGAAAATAAGCAAGGGTAAAAATAACCATGTCCACATCTTCTAATCTTTCTATCTATTAAATTTTACCATCTGGTAATTCAGAATTACCCGCATCTTAGATAGAATCCGCGAATTTGAAGTTTGTCTTATCTCTATCTTAAATAGATTCACCAATCCTTGATTCAGGCTCTTTATTTTAGACCAACTTTACAAATTCAGGAATTAGTTGGGGAAAAAAATAATTGTCTCTACTATCACATAAATTTGATAGGCCCAAGGCTGTAACCAAGCAAAATTCTCAAGATAAAAAGGAGAAAAAGGAGATTAATCTTAGCCTCTTTACCAATAAACAAATGAGGATTTTAAATAATTAAGTCATTGTTCATAAGTAATCATAAGTAATCATTACAGTCCCAACGTTTATTAAACGGAAAAATTTGTGTTGATATTGTTGAAGTTACACGATAAAAAAATGGAATTTTGTTTCAAATCGATTATGATATATTTCATTGTAATTTAATTGAATTCAATAAATTACCCAAAATGCAGAAATATCTTTGGGACACGAATGATAAGTAATAATAAAATTTTAGATAAGGTAAGCTGCCCGGACCCAAGATATCTTTCCCTATAATATTCTTTAATCAAAGAAATGAAAGAGCCTAGTTAGCCCAAGAAAATAAACAAGCAATAATTGTCGCCCCAGCGGTTTTATTGAATTTTTCTCGGGCTTACTTTAGAATGAGAAAAAATGGCCAAAATCAGGATTCTAGGAAATCATGATCTTCACCTTCATGGTCGGGTCAAGATTAGCGGAGCCAAAAACGCAGTTTTGCCTGCGATTGCCGCCTCTCTTTTGACTAAGGAACCACTCCAGCTTCACAACATTCCCCTAGTCAAAGATGTTTTCACCATTTTAACCTTAATGGAAGGCTTAGGAGCCGAGTATTCCCTTGAAAATGACTCCCTTAGTATTCAGACCAGAAATATTCGCTCTGATGAAGCTTCCTACGAGCACGTTCGAGCCATGAGAGCCTCTATTCTCGTCCTCGGCCCCCTATTGGCCCGGCATGGCAAAGCCATCGTTGCTCTTCCAGGAGGCTGCGCCATCGGTTCCCGGCCAATCGATCTCCATATTCATGGTCTGGAAAAGATGGGAGCTTTCATTTCTTTAGAACACGGCTACATCCACGCCGAAACTAACAGGCTAAAGGGAACAGAAATAGAATTCGAAAAGAAGACTGTTGGCGGCACAGAAAACCTGGTGATGGCCGCTTGCCTAGCCCAGGGAGAAACAATCCTTCGTAATTGTTCTTTAGAACCTGAAGTAGTGAACCTCTGTCATCTCCTTGTTAAAATGGGGGCCAAGATTGATGGCATTGGCGAGGAAACCATGCAAATCAAGGGAGTTGAATCTCTGGGAGGAGCTACTCACGAAATAATTCCTGACCGTATCGAAGCAGGAACTTTCTTGGTAGCCGGGGCCTTAAACCAGGGAAAGATTACTCTTGAAGGAGTAATTCCTGAGCATTTAACCACGGTCATCGAAAAGTTAAAATTTTCTGGCACAGAAATTCACCGCCATCCCCACCGGGTTGACGTTTTAAGAGTTCAAGGCGCTCCGGAAATAAAACCTCAAGACGTCACTACTTCTCCCTACCCCGGTTTTCCCACCGATATGCAAGCTCAATTTACCGTCTTGATGACCCAAGCCGAGGGCACCTCGATTATCACCGAAACTATCTTTGACCGGCGCTTCTCTCACGTCAATGAATTACTCCGTTTAGGAGCCAACATTGAAGTTTTTCAAGACAAGGCCATCGTCAAAGGAAAAACCCCTCTCTCTGGAGCAGAGGTAATTGCTTCTGATCTCCGGGCCTCGGCCTCCCTAGTGCTGGCTGGACTTATCGCCAATGGAGAAACCATTATCAACGACATGGAACACCTTGACCGAGGTTACGAAAAAATTGAAGAAAAACTAAAAACTCTGGGAGCACATATTGAACGCTTACCGGAGGAGGAGAGTAGCTAATGGATGATTGTATCTTCTGCCAAATTGCCGCCAAAAAAATCCCGTCGAAAATTATTTATGAAGACGAGGAAGTCATCGCTTTCGAAGACATAAAGCCTCAAGCTCCTGTGCATCTTTTAGTTATCCCGCGGGAGCATTTTTCTTCTCTCAATCAAGTCCCCGCCGGAAAAGAAGCTCTCTTGGGAAAAATTCTGCTGGTCGCCAGAAAAATTGCTGAAGAGAAAGGAGTCGCTGAATCTGGCTACCGAATCGTTCTTAATACCGCCGCGGATTCAGGTCAAGAAGTCCTCCATCTGCATTTTCATCTTCTCGGCGGGCGGCGAATGACCTGGCCTCCCGGATAAAAAAGGCCAGCTCATAAAAATAAAACAAGGAGGAGCAAGATGAAAATTACCTGGTGGGGTCACGCAGCCGTTTACATCGAAGGGAGCCGGACCGTAATCATTGATCCTTTTTTAACCGGAAATCCGGTCGCGGCAATCACTCCGGATGAAATCAATCACGCCGATATAGTGATTGTCACTCACGATCACGGTGACCATTTGGGAGATGCTTTCACTATCTGTAAAAAGACCAAAGCAACTCTGGTGGGAATCCATGAAATTGCGGTCATGGCCCAAGAAAATGGGCTTGAAGCCGAAGGGATGAACATTGGTGGTACTATCCAAGTTAAAGGTGTAACTATCCATATGGTCAATGCTCTGCATTCTTGTGATAAAGGTGACCCGGCCGGAGTGGTGGTGGAGATGGACGGTCAAACACTTTATCACGCTGGGGATACGGCATTAACTTACGACATGAAATTAATCGGAGAATTTTTCCAGCCTGACCTCAGTTTCCTCCCCATTGGTGATCGCTATACCATGGGAATTCCCTCGGCCGCCAAAGCCGTTGAATTTACCCAAACAAAAAAAGTGATCCCCATTCATTACGGCACCTTCCCCTTGGTAGCTGCTGATCCTTTCGAATTCAAAAAAAGGGTGGGCGACCGAGCCGAAGTAATCATTCTTAAGCAAGGCGAATCCTATAACTTGGTTTAAAACAGGCAGCTAAAACTCGGAAGAAAAAAGAAAACGAGAGTAATTCTAGGTAGAAGGTAATGGCCTATTTAATCGATGGCAATAATCTAACCGGCTATTTATTCGCTCCTTTCCTCCATAATCCTGAGTCGCGAGAATGGGTAGTAGAAATTCTCCTGATCTTTCAAAAAATAAAGAAAACTAAAGTCATCATTGTTTTTGACGGTCCCCCTCAGGCCGAACTGGAAGAAATGGCTCAAAGCAATGACCGGCTTGAAGTGCTTTTTCCACCCCCTGGAGAAAAGGCCGATAAGGTAATTATCGATATCCTGGCTAATCGTACCAATAAAAAAAACTTCTGGGTCATTACTACTGACCGAGAAATCAGGACTAAGGCCCGTGAGTTGGGGTTTAAGTCGCTTGCTTCGGCTGAATTTGCCCAGGAATTAAAGCGAGTCCGTAAACGTCACCAGCGCTTTTTAGAACACCAAAAAGAAACAATAACACCTACTCCCTTAGAAATTCAGCACTGGGTGGAATTATTCAGCCAAAAAAAGAAATAAAAAATAAACTAAATGCCTTAGGGCAAAGAGCTGGATCTAATTAATGAAAGCATTGATCCCCAAAAAATATAAACTGTTAACCTTATGAAAAAAATCACTTTTTCCGTGGTTGGGTCTGGCCGCCTAGGAACTTGCTTAGCTCGAGCCTTGGTCCGCACTGCCTTTCAACTGGAAAGCCTTTATAGCTTGCATCGGAAATCAGCCGAAGAAAGTCGCCAAATTATCGGCGCCGGCCGAGTGAGGTCTTCCTTGACCGAAGCAGTCGCCCAGGGAGAAATAATCCTTCTAACCGTTAAGGATGATTACTTGGCTGAAGTGATTTCCCGCCTATCTTCCCTTTCTCTTGACTGGGCGAGTAAATATGTATTTCACACCAGCGGACTTTACTCTTCAACCATCCTGAAAGAGCTTCAGGAAAAAGGCGCCACCACCGGCGCTCTTCATCCCCTGCAAAGCTTTCCTCGAAAAGATCTCCCCCCCGAAATTTTTCATCAAATATTCTTTGTTTTTGACGGTAGTGAAAAAGCTCTATCCCTTGCTAAACAAATCGCCGAAAGCTTGGGTGGACAGCTAATTACCCTGCCTCCCCACCAACGACCACTTTATCATACCGCCTGCTCACTGGCCTCCAACTATTTGGTTGGGCTTATTTATGCTTCTTCCTCTCTCCTTCAAGAAGCGGGACTGAATCAAAGAGAAAGTGTCGCTCTTTTGCGGCCTCTTATTTGCCAAACCATTAACAATATCCAAGAAATGGGAATAGAAGAGAGTCTCACCGGCCCCTTGCAAAGGGGCGATTTAAAAACAATGGCTCAACAGTTGGCCGCGCTAAAAGACTTCCCCTCGGTTAAGAGGTCTTTCATTTCTCTTAGTTATCTCCTCTTGGAAATAGCTGAAAAGAAGAGAGTCTTGTCCCCCCAAAAAATTGCGCACATTAAGCATCTTCTGGAAGAAAAATAACCTCTTCCTCCAGTTCCAGGCCAAAACGGCGGCGAATTCTTTCTTTTAACGACGAAGCTAATTTAAGCACATCTTGAGCTGTGGCCCCTCCCAGATTATAGATAAAATTAGCATGGGCCTGAGAAACAGCCGCTCCTCCCACCCGCAATCCTTTGGCCCCGACTTGTTCGAGCAGCGGAGCCACTGCTATTTTGCGGCCACTGGGAAGAAGGGGATTCTTGAAAAAACTCCCCCCGCTGGGAAGCGTGGGGGAGGGAAGTTTATTTCGCCTCTGTTTGAGAATCTCGCTAATTTTCGCCTTTAGCGCCTCTTTCTCACCAGGCTTCAACTTTAGCTTGACACTGAGGATGATGTCTTGACTATTCTTCAGACTACTCCACCGGTAGCTGAATTGAAGATGCGGAGGTTCAATTTCGATAATCTCGCCGGATCTATTTAAAAGACGAACACTCTCGACACATTCTCCAATGTCATGCCCAAAGGCACCAGCATTACCATAGACGGCTCCTCCTACTGTTCCTGGAATACCAGCCAAGAATTCAAGGCCGGCCAGTGAGAAATCTTGCCCAAAGGTGATTAACTCGGCCAGCTCCGTCCCCGAATGGACCATAATTCGATAAGAGTCCACCCGCTGAATTTTTCGCAACCCATTTTTGATGATTAAACCTCGATATCCCCGGTCATCAAAAAGAATATTATAGCCGCCGCCAATTACTCGGAAGCGCAAGTCACACTCCCGCGCCAAATTTACCACGGCGAGCATCTCTTCTTCCTTAGTAGCCACAAAGAAAAAATCGGCCGGACCTCCGATCTGAAAATGACAATGATTAGCCAAGGGTTCATTAGTTGTTAAACTTTTACCAACTCTCTGTAAAAAAATTTCACAAATCTCTTCTTTTTTCATGGAAGTCTATTTTTATTTTAACCCCCTTCCCTTGATTAAACAATTAATTTTCTTAAGGATCAACTTGAATTTGGCACCAAATTTGCTATATAGTATTTTGTCTTAGTTATAAAAGGCTATAAAAGGCACGTGGTTAAAAAAGGCACGTGGCTAAGAATGCGGGTTATATTTTATTGACAATTTGCATTTGGTAAGCTATGATTCCAAAAATTTTTGAGGAGAGACCAAAATGAGAAAAATAATTGTTGTGCTTATTGCTCTAACTCTATTCCTCCCTTCCTCCTTCTTTGCCCAGTCCGAGGCTGATCAAGCTTATATTAAAGCAATGACCTCCCAAGATCCGGGGCAAAAGGCTCAATTACTCAAAGAATATATAAGAAAGTATGCAGGACAGGGAACCAAATATGAAAATTTTGCTTACGCCAACCTTTGTTTGCTCCAATATCCTGGCAAAACCCCTCAAGAAACGGTCAACTATGGGGAAAAAGCTCTCGCTCTTGATGGCCTCGATAGTTTGACTAAAGCCCAAGTCCTCATCCAGGTGGCTGGCATTTATGTGGCCACGGGCCAAAATCTAAGTAAGGCCCAAAGTTATGCCAGCCAAATTATTCAATTGGCTCAAAGCAATAAAGCAAAAGCTGACAAGGCCAACGCCGCCAAGCAATGGCAGACCTTTCAAGGTGCCGGATATTTCGTTCAAGCCCAAGCAATGGAAAAAGCCGGCAACTTAAATGGTGCGGTCAAAGCCTATCTTAATTCCTACTCCATTTTAAAGAATAACCAAATTATTGCTTCTTTAAAGAAAGTCGGGAAGGCTTTATATGACCGCCAAAAATACAACGAAGCCGCCCAAGCTTTTAAGCTTCCTGCCACTTCCATGAACGACTTCCCCAGCCTTGTTTATTATGCTAAAGCTCTCCATCGAGCTGGTAAAACAACCGAAGCGTTGAAGTATTATAAGCAAGCTTATGCGAAAGAGAAAAGCGGCGAATTGGCCTATAACATTGGAATCATTCTGGCTGCTCAAACCAAGACCAAGCCTTTGCTGAGTCAAGAAGCTATCGACTATCTCCTCCAAGCCGCCTTCTTGTCCAAGACCTATTCTGAAAAAGCCATGAAATTGGCCGAAAGCTTATTCTTCACCCAAAATCCAACCCTTCAATACAATGAAACAGTCAAAGAATTAGCTACGCGCGCCAAGAATCTGGAAAATTTAACCAACACCTTTAATTCTAAATTTGGAAACAAGGAAGAAGAAGAGCTCTCTGAAGAAGAAAAAATGGAAATGGAAAAGTTGCTCAAGCAAATCGAAGCCGAACAACAAGCAATTAAGGATCTGGAAGCTAAACAGCAAGCCGCCCTCGATAAATTCAATCAACTCATCGCTCAAACAAAACAGAAGTTGGGGATAAAATAATTAATCTTAAAAGATAAAAATTCTTTAAACATAATAATTTTAAGTTCCTCTTGGGGAGGAGGGTGGTAAAGTGGGGATCACTAAGCACGAAGCAACCAAGAGGATCGACAAACTCCGTCAACAAATCCGCTATCATGAAAAAAAATACTATGTCGACAACGATCCTCAAATTTCCGACTACGAATTCGATAATCTCGTTAAGGAACTCGAAAAACTAGAAAGCCAATTCCCTGAACTTATAACTCCTGATTCTCCCACCCAGCGAGTTGGGGAGCAGCCGGTAGAAAGCTTCCCTTCAGTCGAACATTCTATTCCGATGCTGAGCTTGGACAATTGTTATAGCCAAGAAGAATTTATCGAATTTGTCCAGAGAATCGACAAACTCTTACCTGGCGAAAAATTGGAATTTGTGGCCGAGTTAAAAATAGATGGCTTGGGTATCGCCATTATCTACCGCAACGGTCATTTTAACCAGGCCATCACCAGAGGAGATGGGTTCCGGGGAGATGATGTCTCGGCCAATGTTAAAACTATCCGGAGTTTACCTCTAGCCATCTCCTTAAAAGAGGAAGTGGAAGTCCGAGGCGAAATTTATCTTCCCTTCGCCTCCTTTGAAAAAATCAATCAAGAGCGAGAAAAAAAAGGAGAATCTCTTTTTGCTAATCCACGCAATGCTGCGGCCGGAACAATTCGTCTTCTTGATCCTCGCGAAGTTGCTCAACGCCAACTCGATGTTTATCTCTACTATATTTTTGTCAACGGCCAGCAACAGCCCAGCCAATGGGAAAACCTTCAACTACTAAAAAAATTGGGCTTTAAGATCAATCCTCATGTTCGCCTCTGCCGGAGCGTCGAGGAAGTCCTCACTTATTATGACTACTGGAAACAGCACCGGGATGATCTCGATTTTGATGTGGATGGGATTGTCATCAAGATTAATTCTACTGATCAACAACAAAGGTTAGGATTTACCGCCAAATTCCCCCGCTGGGCCATCGCCTATAAATTCCCTGCTCGCCAGGCCACCACTCGCCTTATTGACATTAAGATTCAAGTTGGTCGCACCGGAGCATTAACTCCCGTGGCCATTCTTCAACCTGTCCAGCTTTCGGGAATCACTATCACTCGCTCTACTCTCCACAACGAAGAAGAGTTGCGCCGCAAAGACATTCGCCTGGGAGATTATGTTTTAATTGAACGTAGCGGCGATGTCATCCCCAAAGTAGTGGCCGTAATGAAGGAGCGCCGGACAGGCCAGGAAAAACCATTTGTCTTTCCTCCCCGGTGTCCCATATGCCAGACCCCAGTTTTTAAGCCTAAAGGGGAAGTCATCTCCCGCTGCATTAATCCCTCCTGTCCAGCACGCCTTAGGGAAGCAATCCTCCATTTTGCTTCGCGCCGAGCAATGAATATCGAAGGCTTAGGTGAGGCTTTAGTCGATCAATTAATGGCCAAGAAGCTCATTAAAGGTATCCCCGACCTATTCCATCTGCAACAAGAGCAACTGGAGAAATTGGAAAGAATGGGACCTAAAAGTGCCCAAAATCTCCTCAACCAAATCGATGCGGCCAAAAAGAGAAACTTCCATCGTTTGCTTTACGCTCTGGGCATTCGATACGTGGGCGAAAAGACAGCCCAAATCCTCGCCACCCATTTCCGCAGCCTAGATAAATTAGCCCAAGCTTCCTACAAGGAACTAGTCGAGCTCCCTGATATTGGTCCTAAGGTGGCTGAAAGCATTATTTTTTTCTTCCGCCAAAAGCAAAACCAAGAACTCCTCCAGCGACTAAAAGAGGCCGGGTTGAAAACTGAAGAAGAGAAAGAAACCGGCGAAGCACCCAGCCAGGGGCGTTTTGCCGGGATGACCTTTGTTCTAACCGGCGAGTTAAATCGATTTACTCGCGACGAAGCTCGAAAAATCATTGAAAACCTGGGAGGAAAAGTCACTTCTTCGGTGAGTCGTAAAACTACAGTGGTGATTGTCGGGCAGAATCCTGGCTCTAAATTACAACGGGCCCAAGAGCTTAACATCCCTATTTGGACAGAAGAAAAGTTTCTTCATCAGGCTGGCCTCACGGCTTAAATAATGGTTTCTTCTAATCCTTCTTCTTGGAAAATAAATCCATAGTAACTAAATCTTTCCATGTTTTCTTTTTCTTAGCCAAGCCTTCCAATTCTTCCCACTCCTTTTTGGCTACTTTGTGTTCAGGATCTAAGGCCAAGGCTTTGTGAAATTGTTTCTTGGCCCGAATGTGGAGGCCTTCTGTTTTATAGAGAAGCCCAAGGGCAACATAAATTTCGGGATTCCAGGGCTCAAGCTTGATGGCCTTGATAAAGTTGGCCTCGGCTTCTTTGGCATAATGAGGCAGCTTGGCTAAGGTCATCCCCGTAAGGAGAAAATACTTGGCCTTGTTTTTTATCAACCGGGTAGCTTCTCGCAAAAGAGCATAGGCTTCTTCATAACGAGCTTGATTGTAGAGGGTTTTGGCTTGGCGAAATTTAACTTCGGCTCGTCGTTCAACTTCTTTGCCATCCAAGTATTCCGGTGATTCCAGTTTCTGATCATATTCTTCCTTTTTGGCTGGATCAGATAAGGTTCGAAAAGCCTTGGTAATGACATCAAAAACATCGGCAATTTTTTGCCTTATATCCTTTGGTAAATTTCGCGGATAAAGATCAGGGTGAAATTTACGCGCCAATCGAAAATAGGCTTTTTTCAATTCCTGGAGGTTCGAGGAAGAAGAAACATTTAGAATCTGGTAATAATTTAATCCTTCTAAATTTTGATGAAAACGGATAACTTCCTCAAGATCCTCATCCAGTTTCCTTTCCATCTCGTTGGGACGAGCAGATTTCTCTTGGGGCTCCGGCTTAGTCTCGGCCACTTCAATAAGACCTAAACAATAAATGAGGTACAAACTTCTCCAAAATTCCTCCTCGGAAAATGAAGATAATTGTCTGAGCTTTTCCAAGGTATGCCCTTCTTCAATACCATTAAGAAGGGTTTTCTCTTCATCATTTAAGCGAAAATAAAATTCTCGATTATGAGGAACTAATCTTTTCGCCTGAAAAAATTCTCGAATAGCCGGATTAAATTTTAACCGACGAATTCCATCCTCAATCAAATCGGCCAAATTGATCTTAATCTCGAAATCCTCTAAGCCGGATTCTTTTTCTTCTTGAAATTTGAATTGGCCGTTAAATAAAGGGAAAAGGTTGAGCACGATTTCTCTCATTTGAGTCTCCAAAGCCAAGGTTAACTCTTCAGGCGTGATAATTTTTTTCTGGATGAGAATCGCCCCTATGTACTTTCGCGGAGAGATAACCTCATCCAATCGCTCAAATTCCTCATCGGTCAGCTTGCCCATCCGGTAAAGGACCTGGCCCAGGAGCTCTTTAGGCTGATTTGTTTTGGCAAAAGCTAAGTAACCTTCCCGGAAAAATAGAAATTTATAGATCTCACCGCCCCGGTAGATGAGGCGACCACTTTTTTGTTGGAAATAAATATTTCGCAGATAAATAGCTATATGTTCCATTTTACTTCCAATAATTCCTTCTTTGGCCCAAGAAATTGTTCCCGTTATCGGTTAATATATATTACATCTGGCCTTGATTTGCAATCTGATTATAAAAAAAATAGGCGACCGCTCAAATTTATAATTTTGAGGCTTTGTCCCCAAGTGATAATGCCTTATCTCTTTAATCATGCCCAAGACGAGAACTATCTTCCACGGTAACCAGCTAAAAACAGCAGTTTTTCTCCAAACCAACCACCTTCCAATTTTCATTAATTCCTGAGGGACAACAAGCATGATGAATAAATTTGCCAAGAGGGGCTAATTATGTTATTTGAATATTATGATTAAAGTCGCTTTAGCCCAGATTAAACCCTTCTTAGGCGAGGTAAATAAAAATCTTGATTTACATCTTGACCTAATCGAGCAAGCCCACCAAAATAAAGTCAATATTCTCCTTTTCCCTGAGCTAAGTTTAACTGGCTACCTCCTGCGAGACTTAGTTCCAGAGGTCGCCCTTCACCCCTCTCAAAGCCCAATTTTTCAACGCTTACTAAAAGCTTGTCAAGATTTAATCATTATTCTTGGCTTTGTGGAAGAGAAAGAACCTGGGCTATATTTCAACTCGGTTGCCTGCTTGGGTCGGGGGCAAATTTTCCATATTCACCGCAAGGTGTACTTGCCGAACTATGGAATGTTTGAAGAAGGCAAATTTTTCACTCCCGGGCGAGCGATAACCAGCTTTGACTTTCCCTATGGCCGGGCCGGGCTGCTTATCTGCTACGACTTTCTCCACTATGGAACCAGCTATGCTTTATTTAGTGGAGGAGCTGATTACATTTTTGTTCTTAGTGCGGCCCCAGGTCGCGGCTTTCAAGAAAGTCCTGGCTTTGCTAGCCAACGGATGTGGGAATTAATGGGAGAAACTATTTCCTTCTTTTCCTCAGTGTTTGTGTTCTACTGTAATCGAGTAGGGTTCGAAGACGGCAAAGGATTTGCGGGCGGATCTTTTATTTATAACCCCTTCGGCCAATTAATAGCTCAAGCTCCTCCCCTTGACAAAGATATGCTCATCACCGACATCGATCCAGGCGATCTCCAAGCGGCTCGACAAAAACGTTTTTACCGACGAGATAATCGACCAGAGATTATCTGGCGTTCATTGGAAAAAATAATCAGAAATGACTAAGATCAACCTTGAATTTGTGACTCATTTCTTGACAAGCTTTATTCGTCAAGAATATTCAAAACTTGGTTTCCAGAGGGCAATTATCGGGCTGTCAGGAGGACTAGACAGCTCAGTAGCTGCCCATTTGGCTGCTCGGGCACTTTCTCCGGCTAATGTTATCGGTCTAATCATGCCTTACCGAACCACCCCGCCTCAAGACCTGGAAGACGCCCGGGAAGTGGCTGAACGTTTGCAACTCAGAACACAGACCATCGATATCACGCCGATGATTGAGGCCTACTTCCAATCCCAGCCGACGGATAATAACATCCAAAGAGGAAATAAAATGGCGCGAGAGCGAATGGCCATTCTCTACGATTTTTCCGCTCGTTACCAAGCCCTTATTCTGGGCACCAGCAATAAAACCGAACTTCTCCTCGGCTACTGTACAATTCACGGGGACATGGCCTCGGCCATCAATCCCCTGGGAGATTTATACAAAACTCAGGTTCGACTCATGGCTCGCCATCTTGGTGTCCCCGCCCGAATTATCCACAAAATCCCCTCGGCTGGCTTCTGGCCAGGGCAGACAGATGAAGCTGAACTCGGGATGAGCTATGAAGAAATCGACCAAATTCTCTACCACCTGGTTGATAAAAGAAAATCAAAACAACAACTCCTATCTCTCGGATTTCCCGAGGAAAAAATCGGACGGATTATTAGCCTTATCAAAGCCAGCGAATTCAAGAGAAAACCACCCCTTATCCCTAAACTTTCCGAAAGAACGGTGACCCACGATTTTCTTTATCCCTATGATTGGGATAAATAAAATGGGCGGCTCACCCTCTCCTCACGAAGGACAGCTCTTCATCGTCGCTACTCCCATTGGAAACCTAGAAGACATATCCCTGCGGGCTCTTCAAGTCCTCCGGGAGGTAGATATCATTGCCTGTGAAGACACGCGGCGCACCCGCAAATTGCTTGCTCATTTTCAAATTAAAAAGCCGTTGATCAGTTATTTTCACCCCCGGGAAAAAGAAAAAATCCCTCTTCTGGTCAGGAAATTGAAACAAGGGCAGAAGGTGGCCCTTGTCTCTGATGCGGGAACGCCAGGGTTGTCCGATCCTGGTTTCTTGCTTCTCCAAGCTGCCCTAGAAGAAAACATTCAAATTATTCCTATTCCTGGCCCTTCGGCCATCACCACCGCTTTAATGGCTTCGGGTTTACCAACCCACCGTTTTCTATTTGTAGGTTTTCCCCCTCCCAAAAAAAAGGCAATCGAGCGGCTTCTTGAATCGCTCCAGAAAGAAAAGGGAACCCTGGTTTTCTTTCTTCCTGCTCGAAAACTAGCTCAATTTATAAATCTCGTTGCGGAAACTTTAGGAGACAGGCAGATGGTTATTGCCCGAGAGATGACCAAAGTCCATGAAGAATTCATCCGGGGCAAAGCAAAAGAGATAATAGCGCGATTAGAAGAGATATCATCTAAGGGGGAAGTAACTATTCTAATTCGCGGCCAAAAAAAGTAAAAATTTTTTTATCAATACTTGACAATTGATGACTAAGATATTATATTATTAGTGCACTAAGAAATATTGATATGGAGGTGATAAAATGAGCATTATCAGATGGGATCCTTTTCGAGATATGATTACTTTACGGGAAAGAATGAATCGGCTTTTTGAGGATTTCTTTGCCTCCCGAGGTGAAGAGCAGGATCTCCTTTCTGGTGCCTGGAGCCCTTCGGTAGATATTTATGAAACTGAACATGATGTGGTGCTCACGGCTGAGCTGCCCGGAATGAGCGAGAAAGATATTGAGATCAAGGTGGAAGATAATACCCTCACCATCGGCGGAGAACGACGGCTAGAAAAAGAAATCAAAGAAGAAAACTTCCATCGAATTGAACGAGCTTACGGCTCCTTCTGCCGTTCCTTTACTCTCCCCAACTATGTTGATCAAGACAAGATCAAAGCTGAATACGACAATGGACTCTTAAAAATAACCATGCCCAAAAAGCCCGAAATGAAACCTCGGAAGGTCAAGGTCCTCAAAGCCACTAAAAAAGAAGCCGGCAAGAAATAACTCCCGTCTTTCAAGCTAGTACCCTCCCTTTGCTCCCAAAGGGAGGGTTTTTTTATATCATTTGGAGGCAGGATAACGAGAGGAATAGAATAACCTCTGTCTAATCCCGAAAAGAGAATTTTAAGCGCGCGCTATGGTTAGGGCTCTTACTTCCTTGGCTCCCGCTTGGCTAAGCATCCTGGAACACTCATTGAGCGTAGCCCCCGTGGTATAAATATCATCAACGAGGCCGATAACTTTATCTTTAACCTTATCCGGAGACCTGACTTTAAAGGAATTTCTGACATTCTCCCGCCGCGCTTTCTCAGCCAACGAACTCTGGGGAGGAACGTTGACTACTTTTTGAAGAACGCGGGAGTCATCCTCAAGGCTCAACTCTCGGCCAATGATCTTAGCCAAAAGTTGAGCTTGGTTATAGCCCCTTTGTTTGGTCCGGCGAGGATGAAGCGGAATTGGTAATAACAACTCTAACCCCTCCCACAAGCTCGCTTCCTCCTTCAATCTTCTTATCGCCATCCCGGCTAAGGGTTTAGCTAAATAACTGTAACCCCTGAATTTAAAAAGAAGAATAATTTCTCTTAGAACCCCTTCATAGGGAAAAGCCGAACGATGAAGGTTAAAATAAGGTGGGTGCTGCTGACAATCCAGGCAAAGATGCTCTGCTTTCTCTTGCTCATAAAAACGGCCACAGCGAGCACAACGTCCACGGGGAGGAAGAATAATTCGCTCCCAACACTGGGAACAAACAATTTTTTCTCCTCGCCCCTCTAAAAATCGTCCACAAACTTGGCAAAAAGATGGGAAGAGGAGGAATTCAATATATTTTTCTATTGTCTGGAGCCAACCAGTTATTATCAAGACTCGGGTTTGATTCTCTCTTCGGCTTCTTCTTGACACCGCACACAATAAGGAGTCCAAGGGATAGCTTCTAATCTCTTTTTGCTGATCTTCTCCCCGCACATTTCGCATTTTCCATATGTACATTCTTCAATTCGGGCCAATGCTTGATCGATTAATCTTAATTGCTTCCTTTCCTGAGTGGAAAGACTCAAAAGAAACTCTTTGGTATAAGTATTATCGGCCCGGTCAGCCAGATCTTGAGCAATCTCCGGCTCAATCTCTTTGCTTTCCGTATCAAATTCAGCAATCTTACTGATTATTGCCTCTTTTTTCTTCAGAAGTATTTTTTTGAATTTTTCTTTTTCCTTCTTATCCAATTTGTCCCCCTATTTAGCATATTTTAGACCCCGAGTCATAGTTATAACCCGGTAAAGCTGTTCAATTAACATCAGACGTATTGTCTCGTGAGAAAATGTCATTGGCGAAAGAGAAATTATTTTATCTGCTTTAGCCAAAATTGAATCATCCAACCCTAAAAATCCGCCCACAATAAAATTAACCGTCTTTACTGAAGAAAGCATCAGTTTCTCTAAAAAATCCTTAAATCCTTTGGTCGTCATTTCTTCACCTTGGTCAGAAAGACAGATAATATAACCAGAGCGAATATTTTTGGCAAGATTATCAGCTTCTATCTTGAGAACTTTCTGTTTTTCTTTTTCGGGCACACCCTTTGCCTCTCCCGATTCCACCAGTTCACAGGGAACCATTTTAGTTATCCGCTGGTGATAATCATGAATAAGGGAAGCTAGTTGAGGCTGCCGACATTTTCCCGGCCATATCAATCGCCATTTCACTTTAACAATCCCCCTTTTAGATTAGGGTGTTCCATAAAATAAGAACTCTTCAGTCAAATGTCAACCTTTTTCTTCCCCTTTAAGATAAAAAAAAGGCCCAAAATGATTATTTTTGTAGCTGGGAGAAAAAACAGGAATTTTTGCTTCTTATTTCCAGGTAGCTTGGGGAGCATCGCCCCAAAGTTTCTCTAAAGAATAATAGTCTCTAGCCTCACGGCTGAAGATATGAACGATGAAATCACCATAATCCATCAACACCCACTCGGCATTGGCTACTCCTTCAACTCCCAGAGGACGACGACCGATTTTTTTCAACTCGCTCTCGATATGCTCGTAGATAGCCATAATCTGCCGGTTGGATTGACCATGCATGATTATGAAATAATCAGTAAAAGAAGTGAGTTCACTCAATTTTAAAACGATAACTTCTCCTCCCTTTTTAGCTAGAGCTGATTTAACCGCCAAGCGAACCGGTTGAGGCAGGCTTCTTTTGGATAAGATTAGATTGTTAATTGTCATCGAAAAATTTTTTTCTTTCATTATGCATCCTGATAGAGATGGTGTTGATAAATATAATTTTCGATTTCTTTCGGGACAAGCCCGGTGATTGATTTTCCTTGCCTTACCCGCTCCCTTATCTCGGAGGCGGAAATTGGTAAAGCGTTTATTTCCACGAGAAAAATTGAATACCGGGGCGAAGGAAAATGTCCTTCGTTGAGCCAAGTTGTCTTCGCTTGCCACTTTCCCGGGAGCACCTTCTGGACTTCTTGCAGAGCAAATCCGGGTCGACTTAGAACAAAAAAATTGCTTTCTTCTAAAACCCGTTCATAATCCTTCCAAGTTCTAATTTCTAGAAAAGCATCAATCCCAATAATAAAAAAAGGTTCCTTCTCCGGGTACAACTTCTTTATTTTCCGGAGAGTATAAATAGAATACGATGTCTGTCGGTCTTCGATTTCAATCGCTGAGGGGATAAATTGTTTTTGGCCGGCCAAAGCCAAGCGCAACATAGCTAAGCGATGCCCGGCAGGAGCAACACAGCGTTGTTCTTTATGCGGGGGAATATAGGAGGGGATAAACAAAATTTTTTCCAACCTGGCCTGCCGGGTAATTTCTTCGGCAGCCCGGAGATGGCCATTGTGGATAGGATTAAAGGTCCCTCCAAAAAGGCCTAGTTTATTCACTTTGGTCCTTCCTCTGCTCTATTTGTTTTCGGAGCATTTGGGCTAATTCCTGGACTAAGGGAGCCAAACCTTCATTTTTCAAAGCAGAGATAGCAAAAAACGGCAAACGCAAATCTTGGGCCAGTTTCTCCACTCGGCGTAAACGATGATACTCCTCCTTCTCTGGTGATAAGAGATCAATTTTATTGGCCACCAACACATGAGGACGATCAACTAAATGGGGATTAAAAGCGGCTAATTCTTTACGGATAATATAATATTCATCGACCGGGTCTCGCCCTGAATAAGGGGAAACATCCAGCAAATGGACTAAAATCTTGGTTCTCTCCACATGGCGTAAGAATTGACTTCCTAGTCCTAATCCTTGACTAGCCCCTTCAATTAGCCCGGGGATATCCGCAACCACAAAACTGGTGATTTCATCAACATCAACTACTCCTAAATGAGGAGTTAAGGTGGTAAATGGATAGTCTCCAATTTGAGGCCGGGCCGCTGATATTTGAGAAATAAAAGTTGATTTTCCCACATTAGGAAATCCAACTAGCCCCACATCGGCGATTAATTTTAATTCCAAAACAAAACTTTTTTCTTCGCCTGGGAATCCCTTCTCTCGAAAGCGGGGGGCTTGTTGAGTAGAAGTGGCAAAAGAAGCATTTCCCCGGCCTCCTCGGCCTCCTCGTACTGCCAGAAATTCTTGATCGGGCTGGGTAAAGTCAAAAACTATCCTTGCCGTATCTTTCTCGCGGACAACTGTTCCTACCGGAACCCTTAAATAAAGATCTTTCCCCCGACGACCTTGCCGATTACTCCCTTGTCCATGTGTCCCCCGGGGAGCTTTGATAAGCGGATGGAAACGAAAATAGGCCAGAGTATTCAAATGGGAAGCGGAAACTAAATAGATACTCCCTCCATCACCACCCCGTCCTCCATCGGGACCACCGCGGGGGACACCTTTCTCTCGTCGAAAGCTTAGACAGCCATCCCCGCCCTTGCCGGCAACAAGGGTCACTTCAACCTGGTCAACAAACATCAGTGAGGCGCAGCCACCTCTTTCTGGGGAATGACGGACACCACCTTATTTCTCTTCCCCCTAACTGTAAACTGAACATGACCATCGATTAAAGCAAAAAGGGTATCATCTTTTCCCCGTCCTACATTTACACCCGGCTTAAAAGGAGTACCCCGCTGCCGAACAATGATGGAACCGGCCCGAACAAACTGGCCTCCGAATCTCTTGACGCCCAGTCTTTTCGAATGGCTATCTCTTCCGTTTTTAGCACTACCACCTGACTTTTTATGGGCCATTTTCCTTACTCCTTAGTCTGGGTTTGTTTCTCAGATGTTTTTTGCTCTTGCTTGGCTTTTCCTGGAGAAGATTTCCGGCTGCTACTGCTTTTCGCGGTGCTTTTGGCCTTGGGAGTTACAGATTTTTTCGCCGGTGATTTCTTGACCGGCGCCTTGGCGGCCACCTTCTTTGTTTTCTCTGTTTTATCTTCAGCAGCTTCTCCTTGTTTTTCAGTTTCTTTGGGGGCTGTTGGTTTTTTTCTCGGGGTCCTTTTCTCGGGAGATGCTACGGGAAGGGCCTCTTCATCTTGGGGGGGAGTCACCACCTTTTCTTTCGTTTTTTTCCCCGGAGCTGGTCGGGGCTTCGCTTTTTGAGGCTCTTTAGTTACTGGTTCTTCCTTAGATTCAATTGGTTTCTTTTTTGGAGCTGGACCAACGATAATCTTGGCAATCTTTACTTTTAATAACTGTTGACGATGTCCTTTTTTCCTTCGGTATTGTTTTCTTCTTTTCTTCTTAAAAACAATTACTTTTTCTCCCTTAAAAGACTCGACCACTATCCCCACAACCTTTGCTTGTTCAACAAAAGGAGTCCCAATTAAGGTTTGAGAATCATCATCCACTAGAAGGACATCCGTAAACTCGATCTCTTGACCAGCCTGGTAGTCAAGCTTTTCTATCTCCAGGATGTCACCTTCCTGAACTCGATACTGTTTGCCACCGGTTTTGATTACTGCAAACATTAGATAACCTCAATTGACCTAGAATTTAAAACTCTCACCTGACGGGAGATGGATAACAACTTTAACATACCCAAGCTATTATGTCAATTTCTATGGTTTCCTCTTAAACCGCAATTAGTCCTTTCTAACTTGACAAATGAAGATCATTTCTCTAATTATAGGGACACGAGCCTTGTCTCTAGCCATTGGTTGGGCGGTTAGCTCAGGGGTAGAGTACCGGTCTTACAAACCGGGGGTCACTGGTTCAAATCCAGTACCGCCCACCACTTTTTTTACCCTTATCCCTCGGGGAAAGGAAAGAAAGGGCTCCTTTCCTCTTTTCTTGAACAAAACTCAGTATCTAGTTTTTTCGGCCGTTAAGTTAATTAATCCATCATTCATAACTTCTCTTGCTTAGTTTCTTTTTTTTTGGTTTCTTTTTCTTGCCTGATCTTAAGAGGAATATTATCAAGACAATTGGCCAACGTAGTGCTGGTCCCCTTTTTCCCATACAAAAGACTATTACTCTTGCCACCACAATTTTTGGTGAGGCTAACGTTCTTTCCTTGAAAATTGAAGGAGGTTAGGCTATATTTATCTACCTAACAAGTAGCCAACAATAATTTTGCGCCCGTAGCTCAGCCGGATAGAGCGTCTGACTACGAATCAGAAGGTCGGGAGTTCGAATCTCTCCGGGCGCACTTTTTTTTA
>DQWD01000234.1 GCA_011042725.1 Candidatus Aminicenantota bacterium
AAATAGTTTTCAATCGCCAGATTATATTGCTCAAGGTTAATTTCCCGGCCAAAGGAGAAATCATTCTTATAAAATTTAGTTTCCCAAGAATTGCCCTTTTCTTTTCTCATTTTTGTTTGAGCTTCTTTCATCATTTGTTTAGTCGAAAAGACGTTCAAAAATTGAACATTATTTAATAATTTTTAAAACCAAATTGCCCTTCTTGATGATGATTTCGACGGGGTAAAGTTTCAATTATTTCGAATCCCTTTCTGTGGAGGCTTTTTTCAACTAGGTTGAAAAAAGCCTTTTCATCTCGGAGGTTGGCTTTTGCTCCGCAGTTTCTTTTTTCTCTCATGGCACAATATTAGTCGGGAAGAAAGCCAAAAAATTGAAATTTTATCTTAAGTAGCTTCTTAGTCCTGGGAATTTACGGGTTTATTGTTGATTAGCTTAATTAAATTAAAGAAGAGTCCTGTCCTTCTTTTTTTTTCAATGTATTCTAACTTCAGGAAGAGAGAGTGCTTTTACAGATTTATCTTTTGGTCAGGGACGGTATTTTCTTTGTTGAGAATGTTGGTTGTCAAAGATTTCGCAATTAACTCGGCCGTATGGAAAACTTGGTAATTATCATTTTCATTGTTTAAGTAGCTCTGGAACTGCCAGATACATCCTGGGCAGTCAGTAGCCACTAGGTGGAGATTGCTTGCTTCTAGTTTTGTTTTCTTTTTGTTCCATAGCTGGGTGGATAGTTCTGGATTTCGGAGAGAAAAAGCACCAGCGAATCCACAACAAGTATAGGGTTCATTTTCCAGGATGGGATCGTACCTCCATTTTTTCAATAACTCCAGAGGTTTTTCCTTTAACCCTAAATCGTAGAGGAAGTGGCAAGAATAGTGGTAAAAAATCTTCTGCTTGTCTTGATCAATGGGGAAGGGGGGATCAAATGAAGCCAAGAAATCGGAAAAATCCCGCACCCGTTCAGCCCAAGGTTTGAACTCGGGAAAAAATTCGGGGTATTTTTTCTTTAGGAATGAATTTCCGGTTGGGCACAGAGTGATAATTACGGCTGGTTGAAAGTCAGAAATAAGAGCAATGTTTTTTTTGGCCAGAGCTAGGAAATCTTCTTTTCGGCCAAGATGAAGGCTAGGTGCTCCACAACAGACTTGATGGGGTGGAGAAATAACTTCCCAATTGAAATAGGCTAGGACTTCTGAGGCAGCTTGGGCAATGGAGGGGAAGAAGAAACGAATAAGACATCCTTGAAAAAGGAGAACAGTAGGCTTTGATGGCTCTTGGGGTAAGGGGAACTTAGCTGAAGGAGAAGGAAGAGGAATTTTCTTGTCTTTTAGCCAGCGGTTTTGGGCAAAGAGAGAGGAAGGAATTTTCCGGAGGAATTTTGGGACACGAGAACCAAGAGAAACTCCAATTTTAAGGAGGGAGAAATGACGAAAAAGCCGGGAAAGGAAAAATTCGGCCCCTGAAGGAGGCAATTGATTTTTTATAGACACCAGAAGATCACCAGTGGGAATATTCACGGGACAAAAATCTTCGCAGCGTTTACAATCAGCACAAAGGTTGACCCCGAGTTTAGCTTCCTTAGGAGAGCGAGTTATCGTCGTCAGAATGGTGCCGATACCCCCCGGATAAACAGGGCCTCCATAAACATGTCCACCCACTTGTTGGAATACCGGGCAGACAAGAAGACAGCCACCGCATTTTAAGCAGGATAATGCTTTTTTTAAATGCTCATTTTCTAAGGCCGATGAACGGCCATTATCCAGGATGACGATATGAACTTCTTGGGGCCCATGAGCACCAAAAACTACTTGTTTTTCGATATCAGTAGTCCGGCTTGGTCCAGTAATAAAAGAAACATAGGTGGTGATTTTATTTCCGGAAGAAGGAACAACGAGGGCTTTGACTAGAGTCATGGCTTCTTCGAGGGTGGCGACAAATTTTTCGATAGTGATAAGGGCAATGTGAACAGAGGGCAGAGAAGTAACTAGGCGAGCATTTCCTTCATTACTGAGGATGACTAAAGACCCGGTTTCTGCCACCGCCAAGTTGGCTCCGGAGATGCCGATTTCAGCCTGATAAAAAATAGGTCTTAATTGCTGGCGGGCAAAGCGAACAAGGTTTTCAGGCTTGGGGGGAATATCGACTTGAAATTTTTTTTTCAGTAATTCAGCCATTTTTTCTTTAGTTAAGTGGAGAGCGGGAGCAGTTAAGTGAGAGGGACGATCTCCAGCCAATTGAATCAGCCATTCTCCCAAATCGGTCTCAATTACCGTGAGGCCTTTTTTTTGGAGGTAGTCATTAAGGCCAATTTCTTCGGTGACCATTGACTTGGATTTGACGATTAATTTTGCTTGTTTTTGCTTAATTATCTCCTCGATGATTTTATTCGCTTGGTCGGCGTCCTCAGCCCAGTAAATATGGGCACCGCTTTGGGTAGCTTCGCAGGTGAATTGGCGGATTAGCTCGGGTAATTGGTTGAGATTTTTTTCTCGGATGCGTTGGGCTTTTTCTTTAAGTTGGGGCCAGTTGATTTGAGCTTGAGTAGCTTTGAATTTCTGAAAATGGTGATTTGCAGCCCGGGAGAGAGCAACTTGAAGGTCTTTATTTTTTAAGGCAGAGAGGACTTTTTGGCGTGATTTATGGCCCCGGAACAATTACTCCTCCTGCCGGAGCTTGGTCAAATATTCTTGGGGATCGACCAAAATTTCTCGTGGTTTGCTGCCTTCAGAGGGCCCTAAAATCCCTTCATTTTCCATTTGATCAATGATGCGGGCGGCTCGAGCATAACCCAGCTTTAGTTTTCTTTGGAGATATGAGGCCGATGCTTGGCCAGTTAATAAAATTAATTCGACGGCTTTTTCGAATAAAGGGTCTTTTGAGATAGGTCCCTCATCGATAGGGACAGATTTTCCTTTTAAAACATTGATAATTTTTTCATCATACTCAGGTTTGGCCTGTTTTTTAACATAATTAACGACACGATTAATTTCGGGCAAAGAAACATATGACCCATGGAGTCTAACCAAGCGAGGATAATTGGGGGGAAGAAAAAGCAGATCACCGTTACCAAGAAGTTTTTCAGCTCCCACCGTGTCAATGATAATCCGGGAATCAATTTTACTTGGAACGCGAAAGGCGATTCGACAAGGAAAGTTGTTTTTGACTGTGCCGGTAATGACATCAATGGAGGGGCGCTGGGTAGCCATTACGAGGTGTATTCCCACCGCTCGGGCGAGTTGAGCGAGGCGCGCGATACAATACTCTACATCTTGAGCCCCAATCATCATCAGTTCGGCCAGCTCGTCAATGATTATAACTAGATAGGGTAGTGGTTTGGCTTTTTTGGATTGGGCATTTTCAGCTCCTTCTTCTTCGGAAGAAGGGATTTTACCTTGCTGAACATGGAGATTGTATTGTTCGATATGCCGGACCCCGACTTCGCTTAAAAGGCGATACCTATCCTCCATACGCTGGACAGCGTCCAAGAGAATAGATCCTGCTTTTTTAGGGTCGCGCACGACGGGGCATAAAAGATGGGGAATGCCGTCATATTGATTAAATTCCAGGCGTTTGGGGTCGATGAGGATGAATTTTACTTCCTCAGGCGAGGCTTTGTACAAAATGGAAAGAATTAGGGCGTTTAAAGCTACGCTCTTTCCCGTGCCGGTAGCCCCGGCTAGAAGAAGGTGAGGCATTACCGCCAAATCGGTGAGGTAAACTTCGCCGTGAATTGTTTTACCCAAAGCGTAGGTAAGTTTAGAGGGGGAGCGTTGAAACATTTCGCTTTGGATTATGTCTCGCAGTCGAATAATTTCTCTTTTATTGTTGGGAACTTCGATTCCTAAGGAAGATTTTCCTGGAATTCTCTGAATTCTAACCGATTCAGCTCCCAAAGCGAGGGAAAGGTCTTCGGATCGATTGGCGACTTGGTTAACGGTTATTCCGGGGGAGGGATAAAATTCGTAGGTTGTTAGTACTGGTCCCGGATGATATTCTCTGACTTCACCGTCAACTCTGAATTCGCGTAACTTAGCTTCGATAATTTGCTTTTTTTCAAAAAGCTCATTTTTGTCGATTTGTTCGACTTCGCTTCCGGCATCAAGAAGGGTTATCGGGGGAAAGCGATAATCCCCTGACTGAGTTACTTCGGGAAACAGGGTCCCTTCCGGGGTAGGCGAAGGGGAAGAAGGCGGAGAGGGAGGAGGGGGTGGGGTAATGATGGATGGACCAATAGAGGGTTTGGATTTAGGAATCTTTTCCTGTTTTGAGGCGCGATATTTTTCCTGGATTTTCTGGCGCATTTTCTGGCGTGATTTTTCTTTTCGGTAACGAATAATCTTAATTCTAATTTCCTTGAAGAAAAAGGTAATGAATTTGGTGGGGAAACTCCACAACCTTCTCAGGGAAAGGTTAAATGTAAGAAGGAAAGCAATCAACAAGAGGATGACCAGAAAAAGAATAGATCCCCAGCTATTTAACCAACGGACACATAAGGTGGCCACAATGGTTCCAGTGAGACCTCCAGAGGAGAGCTCGACTTGACGCCAAATTATTTTAGGGATGATTATAACTAGTAATCCACTGGAAGATAGGGTAATGAGGAGCAAACCAAGAATTTTATTGAGAATATCACTTGATTCCTTTTTAGCAAAACTCTGCCAACAGAAATAGCCCAGGGTGAATAGAAAAAGAAAGGACGACAGACCGATGAATTGAAAAAAAGAATCGGACAATAATGCCCCTAGCCTTCCTCCGTAATTGTGGGTTCTTGTCCACTCGGTAGAAGTAGAGGCCCAGGTGGGGTCAAGGGGATGGTAGCTGATTAGACTAAGGAGGAGGAAGAGAGTGAAGAAGAGGAGAAGAAGAAAGGAGATTTCGGCAAAAACACGTTTTTTGCGACTTTTTTTCTCTTTGAGGTCGGCTTTCTTTTTTTTCTTCACTGTTGTGATTATAACATAAATTGGCCAAATTATAATTCGGGAACGACTGCCTTCCTGAGTTGATAACTCACCTTGAAATATTCTTACCTTTTTAAATCTAGTATTTTTTTTGGTACCTTTCAAGGGTGTCTTAGGTGGGGAAGAAGACTAATTGATTTTTAGAGGGACTTAATGTATAAATATAACTCGATTAAAGAAGGAGAATATATGGTGAGAAAAACCAAAGTTTATTTATTACTCATAATTTTAAGCGGTGTTTTGCTGCTCTTCACTCAAGCCACTGAACTAAAAATAGGGCGCCCTGATTTTCAAACGATGGTGACTGAGGAATGGTCCGATCCGGTGAATATCTCGATGTCAGGCACTCCTAGCTATGAGCCGAAAGTGGCGGCTGATGGAGAAGGTAATGTTCATGTTATTTGGGTTGAGGAAGATGGTGGTGAACGAGTTTTTTATAACACCAACTTGTCCGGTGAATGGGGAGTTCCTCAAAATATAACCAAGAGTGAGGTTCGGATAGGAGAAGGGCCTTGGCCTGAAATAGAAGTTGATAATAACAATGTTCCTTGTATCCTTTATTCAGCTGTTACCGAAGGTAATTATGAAGCGGTTTTGAATCGCTATATTAATGGTGCTTGGACTGGTCACTGGAATGTCTCAAAGACTTCAGCTGGAGGCAGTGCTTATCCCTCCATTGTTATTGATCGCAATACCAACGATTATTATGTCTTTTGGCAAGATGATGCCAACCGGGCCTTCGAGGAACAAACTTATTGGGAAATCTGGATGAGATACCTTCGCGGAGGGTCGGGCTCCTGGATTGGGGGAGGCATTCTTCCTGATCGTCAGCACCGGGCCTATACTCCTCAGGCCGCTATTGATGCCAAGGGCGGTATTTATGTTATTTATGCTAACCGGGCCTTGGGGAATATGACCAGAGTGTTTTTTACCCAAAATAAGGAACCCAAAGATTGGGAAAAATGGACTGATTCCATTGATATTTCCGGTTCAACAGGCATTGAATTTGCTTACCCTCAAATCGCCTGTGACAATGCTGGCAATGTTTATGTCGTCTGGATGGATCATCGGGAAGGGAACATAGAGGTTTATTTTCGCCAAAGAATTAAAAATAAATGGTCAGCGATCATGAATTTGTCTAACTCGGGAACCCCTTCTGAAGATCCTACGGTGGCTGTTAATAAAGAAACAGGTGATATTTATGTGGCGTGGGAAGAAAATCAGAAGATCTTTTTCCGAGAATTTAAAAATGGGAAATGGTTGGAGCCGGTCAACCTAACCGAATATTCCTCATCTTCAGCTCATCCCCATCTCTACGTGGACCAAGGAGGATCAATCCACCTCGTCTTTACTGATAGTCGTACCGGGAGCTGGAATATATTTTATCGCTACCGGTTAGGGCAACCATTACGCCAGCCCGAACCCCCCTTAAATTTGTCTTTAGTTACTTCCTTGGATGAAGCTACTTCTACTAAAACCAACAAGCTTTCTTGGCAAGCAAATGAAGAAAACGAAAGTTTAGATATTCAGAATTATCGCCTTTACCGGCGGAAAGAAGGAGCAGGATCATTTCAATTTATAGCCGCTGTCGAAGGGACAACATTCGAATATCTTGATCAAGGATTACCCACTTCGGTGAAATATCAATATGCAGTTTCCGCTGTGGACAAGTGGGAACAAGAAAGTAGTCTTTCCGAAGCTGTTTCCGAAACAAGAATTTTTGCTCCACTCTCTCCATCCTTGACGACTTATGTTAATCGGGTTCTCTTTTACCGCGAAAAAATAATCAGATTTACCTGGCGGCATAATCCTCTTAATGATCCTCTTAGCTTGTCGCACTATAACATTTACCGCAAGAAAGCCAGTGCGGGAGATAGTGCTTTTAATCTGATTTCTTCAGTCGATGCCAATACCTTTGAGTACACTGACCGGGGCCTTTCTTTTGACCAAAAATATGCCTATGCAGTGACGATTGTTGATGCAGATGGAAATGAAAGCTCTCGATCTCCTACGGCCAAAGAAGATTAACTACTCTGGATTACTCTCCTTTAGAAAAAGGTCTGAAAAGAGAAAACTTACTGGTCCGCCAGCGAGGTGGGGTAGAGTGGCATCATAATAAAAACTAAAACTGCCACTTACTTTGAAATTCGCCGGCAGCGAGGGGATGACCATTGATTTTTTTGCCCCTCCCTTTTTCTTCCCCTGAAAGGAGCCCAATTTTCCTTTAAAAATGAGAAGATTAAAGAGGATCTGGCCATTTTGGTCCTTAATTTGGGCGGAAGGATTAACTAGATAGTCATCTCCCCAGCGTAATTCTCCTCCCCAAACTTGGCTGAAAAATCTATATTTATGGCGCTGAGGAGTGATGGTTACTATTTGGAAATATTCGTCGCCATTTTTAGCTGGTGATTGGCGATAAAAATAATATAAATTTAGTTGGTTTCTTTTTAAACTTTCTGGGGAAAAGCCATCGAGGAGAAGGAGTTTTTTCTCATAAGGTCCAGAGGTTTTAAGATAAGGGAGCGGTGGATCAAAAATATATTCATATCCCATAAAGATTTTTGACTGGGGTTGAATTTTAATAGAGGACAAGTCTCCTGAGTAACCAACTTGAGGTGATGAGTGATTAGATAGGGAGATATTATCAAGATAGATTCTTGTTAGCTTATCCGATGGAGGAGAGATGATGTCGATGAAAACACGGGTGACATTTTCGGGGGAGGTATTTAGAGCGATAGCCTGAGCTTGGGCTGAAATTCTCCATTTTTTGTTTGATTGCTTAATTAAAGATATCTTATGGGCGTATTGCTTGAAGTTTCCGGGGAAATCATAATTAGGTAAAGAGCTTAGATAATAGATTTTAATAGTTGGATTGTGTAAATCAATCAGTTCTTCATTCCATTGAGGCTTAAATTCCTTGAGCAACACCGTTTTTTCTTCCAGAGATTGATAAAACTCTGCTTGTTTGGGATAATCTTGGGGGTTAGTAATAAATCGGTGATACATGATATCGCTGATAATGATGAAATTAACCTGGCGAAAGGCTAAAAACTCCAGACTAACGTTTCCCAGCGTGTGACGATAAAGAAGGTTATAGCCACTGTCAAATAAAGGCGGGCTATACATCTCGAGGGCAATTTTGCTCCCGGGAGGCAGATGATCGAGAACCCACTCGCGGGCTTGGGTCCGGGTGTCTTTTTGAGTTAAGCTGAGGTCAAAGCGAATGACTTTATAAGCTTGGGGCAAAAGCAAGGGAAAAGCGAAAATTATTGGCAGGAGGTATTTATTTTTTAAGAAAATTTTATTTGCTTTTGCCCCGGAGGAAAGCCTTCTTGCTAAGAAAGATTGGCTTCGATCTACAATGCTTCCGCAATAAATGATTAGAAAGGGGATGAAAGGCAGCATGTAGCGCACTGCTTGAGCTTTCCATGTAGAAACGATAATAAAGAGAAGAAGCGGATAAGACAGAAGAATTAAATTTTTTTTTTGAGGTCGGCGGAGGCCGAGGAGCAAGCCAAAAGGAAGAAGCCATTGAGCAAGCACGCCAATATGTTCTCGGAATCCATAGACGAGATAGAAAAATAAAGCCGATTTAGAAGCAGAGCCTCCATAATGACCAAGGGTATAAAGATGTTGAGATTGCCACTGAAAGTCCTTCCAGAAAGTCTTGAAATCGAGGAAGGCAAAAGGGCAGCCGATGAAAAAAGCAACTATAAAGAGACAACCAGCTAGGATTAAAGGCCAGTTTAAAAATATAGATAGCCAAGTCTTTTTTTGGCGCCGCTGATAAAAGAGATGGGCTAGGAAAAGCGGTAGGAATAATAATTGCCCTCCGTACTTGGTAGCTGTAGCCAATCCGGCGGTAAAGCCAGCCAGAAGATAATTTTTCGCTTGGCCCCTTTCCATTATTTTCCAAATGAAATAATAGGAAAGAACCAGGAAGAAAACCATGGGAACGTCGGGAAGAGAATAGTGGGATATTTTGTTATGAATATGGGAAAAAATAAGAAAAAGGCTGGCCCAGAGCCCGGCTCGAAGTGAGTACATTCGTCGCCCAAGGTCAAAGACTAAGGCAATGGTTCCTAAGCTAAACAAGAGATTAAGAATGCGGCCGATGATGATAAACAGAGTAGGATTGGCACTGAAGGATTTAACAAGCTCTTCCACAGAATGGAAAGCACCAAATAATTTCCCTCCCAGGTAAATAAGACCCCACCAGCCAGCCTGAAGGTAAGTATAAAGAGAGGGGACATGAAAAAAGTGGGGATTTAAATCGCCTTTTAAATAGTTCAGGGAAATTTCAGCAAACCTTTTTTCATCAACATGGTAGAGAAAAGGAAGGCCGAAATTGAGGCCCAAGGCTCTAATAAATAGCCCAACAAGAAGAAGGTAAAGGAGAATTTTCTTGGTAGAACTTGGGGTCAATAAGAGAAAGTTATTTTTAACTTTGTTCTCCATTGTCCGCAGGCATAATATTGCTTGAGTTTAGTGGCTTAGTCAAGTGGCGAGTAGGTCACCATTAATGATTAATCTCCAAAGGTGAGGGCGAAAGAACAAGATTCACCTTCGAAATCCTCGGTAAAGGGGGTTTTCTTTGAGTTTTTTTGTGTTATTATTTTACCGGCCTTGGATGTAAAAATGACGGGGAGAAAATGAAATTGAAAGCTTTAAACAAATTTTTGGGGATAATTGTCCTTGGAACTTTGATTATTACCAGTTCCTCTTTTTCTGACAGTTTGAAAAACAGGAAAAGTGATACCCACTTAAGCGATGTTTTCCTCCGTGCTCAAGCAGAAGAATTTGCGGCTATCAATATCTCTAATTCAAAGGTTAATTCGATGGAACCTCAAATCCAGGTTGATAAATCAGGCAAGGCGTTTGTCATTTGGGTAAGAATGAACTCCCCTAAATCAGTTTATTTTAACACTAATGTCTCGGGAGAATGGGCCAAGCCAATTATGGTTTCCAGTGGAACAACAGTTAGTGCTTCGGGACCGTGGCCTCATTTAACCATTGATTCTCAAGGAACTCCCCATATTGTCTTTACAGCCAAAAATAGTGTCGGCAATTATGAAGTTTGGTTTAATACCTTTTATCGAAATACTAGCGCTGCTGGAGGATGGGGAACTAATTACAATGTTTCTCAGACTACCGAAGGAGGTTCTGCTTATCCGACAGTGGCTGTGGATCCCAATAATTTAAGGAGATATGTTGTCTGGCAAGATGATGAATATAAGCCTGATATCTGGGCTCTGTTTTTTCGCTTCCGGAATCCATCGAGTGAAACGTGGAGTGCCCGTGATAGCTTGCCTATTCCCACTTCGGCTTATACCCCCAAAATAAGTGTTGACGGCCGGGGCCGCCTCCACCTCATCTGGTTAAGAAGAGGGGGGGGAGGTTCAGTGGTTTATTATGCTCGCAATAATAATCCCACTGACTCTTACGCCTGGACAGAGCCTGTGGCTATTTCTGGGGGTACTAATATTGATTTTGCCGAAATTCGATTAGCTACTGATAGCCAAGGAAATGTTTATGTTGCCTGGGAACAGAGGAATGGCAGCAATTATGATATCTATTTTCGGCGATGCATTGATGGTAACTGGACAGGCATTGTTAATGCCTCCCAAACTGGTAGTCAGGCCAAATGGCCTGGCTTGGCCGTCAATTGGATGACAGGAGATTCTTACTTGGTCTGGCAACAGAAAAAGAATAATAAATGGCAAGTATTTATAAAAACTTTAATCGGGGGAGTGTGGTCATCGCCAACTGACTTAACTAATAATAACCATAATTCAATAATGCCGAGTGTAGCGGTCGATGATTTTGGAGATATCCACTTGGCTTATGCCGAGGAATATTCTGGGGTCTATGACATCATGTATGCGACCACCGGGGAAATTGTCGGGCAGGGCATTCTGCCTCCCATTGGGGTAAAATTAGTCACTAAAAGAGAAGAAACCCCTGGATTCAAGAAAAATATCATTCGCTGGAAGAAGAATCCCGATAACGATAATACCAAAGTAAAAAATTATCGCCTTTACCGTAAAGAAGCTCAACAAGGAGAGAGCCAATATAAACCTGTGGCCACCTTAGGAAAATCCTCCTTTATCTATGAAGATAGAAATTTGCCCGATACCAAGAAATTTTCCTATGTTTTAACGACAATAGATGCCGATGATCAAGAGAGTAGTTTTTCGGATGAGGTTTCCGAACCACTCGTTTTTCCGCCCGTCGAAGTTAAAATAATTTCTAAATTAAATCCCCAGCAAACCAAGAAAATAAACGTTGTTTCTTGGCAAGAGAATCCTCTCAATAACAAAGGAACGGTGAGTTCATATAGAATTTATCGCCGAGAAGTCAAGCCAGAGGCGAAATTCCAATTTCTTAAAGAAGTATCAGGTCAAACTTATAGTTATGAAGACAAGAATCTTTCCACCAAAATCAAATATGTATATTATTTAACTGCCACTGATAAACTTGGGGTTGAATGTGAACCTTCTTTAACTGCTTTTGAAGATCCTGTCTTTCCTCCTTGTTCTATTACCGTAGTGACCACCGTCAATGAAGCAATTTTTTTTGTGGAAAAAATTAATGTTCTCCGGTGGAAAGACAACCCTTTAAATGATGCCGTGTCCGTCGGGGAGTATCGGATTTATCGTCGAGATCTTAGTCAGTCCTCAACTGATTATATCTATATTGGCTCCGTTGATATTTCTAAAAAGCGATTTTTTGACCGCAATTTGGTAATCGATAATAAATATAGTTATGTACTAACGGCGGTCACCACTGAAGGTGTCGAAAGTAAAAAGTCTCAGGCTGTGACTGAGGACGAGTCTAATTAAAGCGTCCAAGACTTCCAAAGGTCGAACCCAAAAGTAAGTCCCAAGCCAAATTCTAATCCACCTAAATCAACTTCAATTGTTTCTTCTTGAGCAATAGCTTTGGTTATTTTTAAATAGAGATTAAGCATTAGAAATTTAAGCCGGGGCACTTTTATAAAGATTCCTCCTTCAAGGTGATAGCCCCAAGTTGAGCCTGAAGTAGAGTGGATGTCACTGTTTTCTTGATAAGAAACTATATCTCCCCCTATTCCCACATAAGGAATAACGTAGATGTAATTAGCCATGTATTGGGCGGATAAAGAGAATGGAGACATAGAAAATTTGGTTGGTTCCTTGGTGATTGTTGCTTCTCCGGAGGTAGAAGTTCGGGAGAATCCCAATTTTAGTAGAAAGTTATGATTATCCTGACGGATAATGGTTTTGGCTAACGAACCTCCCCATTTTGAAACTCTTTGACCGTAAACTTGACCGAAGACTTCCGAAGAAATGGCGTAGGAGCCATAACTAAGACTAATTAAAGTATTACCAAAAGGAGGAAAAATCACCTTTTCCGGACGGGGAGGCTTTTTTGTTGTTTTAACTTGCGGGCGGGAAGGAGTAACTGGAGAAGGAATTAAGGGAAGGAAAGAAAGGAGCAGATTGGGAGGGGTCTTTTCTATTTTAAATGAGTCTATTTTTTTTGAAAAAAAGAGAGATAATTTGATTGAGCTTTCACTGGAGGGGTCTAAGTTTAATTGGCTAATACCCATGTTTTTATATTCTGGCAAAGGAGGAATAATGGCGGCATTAAGAGGTTCGAGTTGGCAAGTAAATTGATTGCCTTTGGTTAACTCAATTTTAGTGGTTTGGAAAGGGCCATTGATTCGTAAGTTAAGGATAGTTTGCCGCCCTTCTTTGTTTATGGTGATTTCTTGGAGACTGCTTAATTGTTTTGTGGTGGCTATCTCACGGCTGATAGCTTTCGGGGATGGCTGAGGAGGGGTACAGATAACATCTAGACCGGATGCAGTTGTTTTTACTTCTAGGCTCAGCGGTTTTTCGGCTAAAATAAACACCAATCGCAGCGAAGGGAGGGAATCTTTAACGACTTGGATTTTTTCGATAACTTCTTCTTTTACTTCGATTTCATCCGGGACCAAGATTGTCCCGATGGGCTTAAGCTGGCAAATTAATTGGTGGGGTGATTCCAGCTCATAAAACTCGGATTCGAAGTCCCCTTCCACTTCAATATGAAAAACTAAGCCAGCTTCTGTTTTTTCGTAGGTTATCGATTTTAATGTTGGGGGGATTACTTGTTGAGGAGAGGATTCCTGCGAGGACAAAGGTAAAAATAAGCTGATGAAGAGAAGGACGATTGAAAAGTATTTTGTTATCTTCAAAGTAAAAGCCTCCATTTTTATTAGTTAAACAAAAAAAATTTTGTGACCTGTATTTATACCATAGAGGAATAGCCATGGCAATCTTTATCTATTTAGTAGGGTTTTGAATGGGGCTAATTAGGGCATTCTCTTGCGGATGAACTTCCAGAGGTATTCTTTAGGTACTCCCCATATTTTTTCTCGCCAAGGTCGGTCACACTTCTGGCAGGCTGGAATATTTTGAATATCCATGGCCACCATTTTCTGGCGAAGAGCGATTATTTTCTCTCCGTTCCAAATCTCGGCCAAGGAAGAATTCTTGACGTTACCCAAGGCCAAACTGCCAAAAAAATCTTGAGTACAGGGGAGAACCTTTCCGTCCCAGAAGATTATTAGGGCTTGCCAGAGAAAAGTACAGGGGGAGAAATCTTTAGCTGGTCGAGGTTTTGGTATTTCTCCAGCCCAGTTGTGGAGTTCTTTGATTTCCAGCTTATCTAAAGGTAGATTTTGAAAATAGCTGAGAAATTTTTTCCTCCCTTCGCGATCGTGACGAATATTTTCTTCGGGAAAATTGATGAGTTCTAAAATAGTATACGGCTTTTTTGAGCCGAGCTTCTTTTTTATTTCTAGGAAACGGATAATATTATTAATTGTTTTTTCAAAATTAGCGCCGATTCTAATTCTTTCGTAAGTTTCTTTTTTATAACCGTCAAAGGAAAATGAAAATTGATCAATACCAGAGGCGATTAGTTGATAAGATTTTTTTTCATCGAGCAATGTTCCATTGGTATGGAACTTTACGGTTAATCCTTTTTCATGAGCATAGCGGGCCATCTTGAAGAAATCGGGGTGAAGGAGTGATTCCCCGCGGTGCAGGAGATGAATATCGAACACTGAATCGGCAACTTCATCAATTATCTTTTGAAAAAGAGACAACTCCATAAAACCTTTTTGTTCTTTGGGCAAGTCCTTATTGGGGCACATGATGCATCTTAAATTGCAATGGCTGGTGGGCTCAACCCAGATTCTTATCGGCATGTAAGGGAGAAAGGTTTTTTTCCTTTTATAAGCAATAAACAATTGCATCAAACGAAGGTGATATTGCCAATTTTTTTTCATTGCTCCATCCTCTTTTTATTCTTTTGGTTTAGGGACTTTGTTGGCGAGAGGAAAAAAGTATAAAGATTATAAAAAGTTTTCAACTCTAATTCCTCAGCTCGAGCTTGAGGAGGAATTTTTAAATAAGTTAATCCTTCTTTGATGGTTTCAAGTGGAAAATTTGCCCCCCTGAGGTTATTGGCGAGGGTTTTTCGGCGACAAGCAAAACATTTTTTCAGGAAAGCGAGAAAATCCTTTTCCTTTTCAATAGGAAACAAAGGAGAAGATCTTTTGACAAAAGTGAGGAGAGAAGAGTACACTCGGGGAGGAGGGGTAAAAGATTGGGGCCTAATCCGGAGAACACAGTGAATTTCAAAATGATTCTGCAGGAGAATAGCTAAAGGGGCAATTTTTTTGGAACCTGGGGAAGCCAGGAAACGATTAGCCATTTCTTCTTGGATTAAGAAGACCCAAAAGGGAAAAATTGATTTATGGTTAAAAACTTTAATGATAATCGGAGAGGCAACTGAATAAGGAAGATTTCCCACTACTTTAACGACTGAAGTAGGAGAAATTTTACTGACTATTTCTTTTTGTAGATCTAGGCGTAAGAAATCGCCTTGGATAAGGGTCACATTAGAGGGAATAATCGATTGGAGAAACTCAGCTAAATGAGGGTCTTTTTCGATGGCTACAACTTGACTTCCATGATTAGCTAGCGCTAAGGTTAGGCTTCCTTGACCAGCTCCAATTTCGATGATTACATCTCCTGGGGAAGGATTGATTACTTGAGTAATTTTCTGAATAAGACGAGGGTTGCGGAGAAAATGTTGTCCTAAGGTTTTTCTTTTTGATCTTTTCATCAGAATTGTGGTTAAATTTAGCTTTTTTCCGGAGAAGGGGTCGGGAAGTTTCCCAGTCTATCTTTGATAATTAGGCTCATAGCTAATGTTTCCAGAAGGATGGCCAAGTTGAGTTTTGTTTTTCCTTGGGCCCGGTCTCGAAAAGTTATGGGTACTTCTGTCATTTTTAAGCCCAAAAGATGGGCCTTGTAAAGAATTTCCAGGACGATTGAAGGGCCAATAGAAATTAAATCGTCAAGATCTAACTTTTCTAGGGCTTGGCGGTGGAAGCAGCGAAAACCAGAAGATACGTCTTTAACGGGAATTTTGAATGAGCGGCGGATATAGAAGCGTACTAACCAAGTGATCAAGCGGCGGAGGAGGTTCCGTTCACTATCTTTGCCATCCTTCACAAAACGAGAGCCAATAACGATATCGGCCTTTTCAGTGGCTTTTAAGAGTTTAGGAATTTCTTGAGGTTGGTGCGAGAAATCTCCGTCCATTTCAATAACAAAATCAGGCTGAAGGTTAACAGCTGCTTTGAATCCATCGATTCCGGCGGCCCCTCGACCACGTCGTTTTAGACGGATTAAAGATTTTACTCGAGGATCGTGAGCAAAAGCTTCTTGAACAATTAAACCGGTTCCGTCTGGAGAATTATCATCCACAATCAAGACCTGAAACTCATAGTGGTGGTTTAATTTAAGTATTTCCTGGATCAAGGGAATAATATTCTCCCGCTCGTTGTAAGTAGGAATCATGACTACAACCTTTTTTTTCATGACTCGAGAAGTGATTTAATTGCCTGGAAGACTTCTAAGGGAAGGATGGATTTCATGCACGTCATTTCAGGACAAGTTTGCTTATAGCAAGGAGCGCAAGATACACCCGTAAATAATTTAATTCCTGAATCATAGAGATCGATTTCTTGCGGACAAGTTGGGCCGAAGAGGGCCACCACTTTTCTTTTCAGGGCCAAGGCCAAGTGAAGAGCCAAAGTGTCGGAGCAGACTATTAAATCCATTTTGGCCAAGAACCCAGCAAACTCACGGAGAGAATTATTGTTTCCAGTATTGTAGACTGGGCAGGATGATAATTTTTCTATCTGGCGGTTAAGTTGGGTTTCTCTTGGCCCTCCTAAAAGAAAAACATTTGCGTCCAGTTGATGATGAAGAAGATCAATTAATTGGACAAAGTGATCTTGGGGCCATTGCTTAGTCAGGAATTTTGTTCCTGACCCGGTGTTTAAGCCGATGTTCAGCTTGGCAGGTTTAATTCGGTGAGTTTCAAAGTATTGATTGGCTCGTTGGCTATCCTCGTCCTGCAAGTAGAACAGATAGGGATCTCGCTGGTATTTAAAACCGGTTATTTCATGAATGATTTGTTGATATGTTTTTTGATTCTGGCGAAATTTTAAGTCGTCATCAACCCCTAGTTGAAATGCGTACTCGCTTTCGGGATTAAAAATAGTTAAATTGCCCCACCGATTAAGTCCAAAACCTTTCTTTTCCTTCGCCGGGACTGATTGAGCTAAGGCGGTGGAGATTGGTTCTTTATCGAGCGAGAGGAGCAAATCAAATTCTTGGTGTTGAAGGGACAAGACTCCTTCAAGGGAAAAAGTAACAATTCGGTCAAGATGAGGATTATGGGTTAGGAGATCAACACTTTCCTCATCAACTATCCATGTCAGGTGAGAGTCGGGGATGGCTCTTTTAATGGCGGCAACTAGAGGGGTAGTCCGGAGAACATCCCCTTGAGCCCGGCCTTTAATAATAAGAATTCGGAAAGAGAATGGTTGGTAATAAGGGCAATCAGGGCAGAGACGCTGATAGAGACATGGTTTTTCTCCCCGAAAATAACGACAGTCATCTTTTAACTTCAAGGTTTAGCCTCTTTTCACTTTGTGAATAGTAGTATTAATTTATGCCATAAATTCACGCTAAAAACAACTTGTCTCCCTTTTTTCAGGACCAGCTTTAGTTCAGTTAGTCAATTATTCCCCAGAAGATTAAAGCCGAAGGAAAGCGAAGCCACAAATAGGCTTTATGGTTTTTTAGTGGCTAGATAGGCGATGTGAGGATAAGGATAACCCTGGTCTAAGGGGATAATATTGGTTTTAAAACCAACCTGGGTTAAGAGCTGAGTTATTTCCCTTTGCGAACGAAAATAAAAGTGACTTCCTAGAGTAAACCCGATGAGTTTTACGGCTAGCGTTTCCTGGACTAGATTCCAGAGATATTTCCATCGGGGCCGGGTATCCATTTCTTTAAGAATAAAAACTCCATCAGGGGATAAACATTCATAAATTTTCTGAAACAAGTTAAGATGTTCAGAATAAGGGATGAGATAAAGAACATCAATTAGAGCAACCGCCTCAACGGGTGGATAATTATCAGTAATGATGTTTTTGTGAAAAAAAGATAAACTCTCCAGGTTTCCCATGAGCCTTTTCGCGGCTTCTATTTTTTTCTCATCTAGATCAAAGCCGATAATTTTTCTCGGGGAAGACCCAAAATGAAGGATCAAGGCAAACAGGCCTTGGCCGCATCCTAAATCCAGAATTACTCCCTCTTGAGGGAAAAGAGGTTCAAGATCTATTAAGGGACATATTCTCAGTTTAATGTTTTGATAAAGGCGGTTGGGCCAAGGTTGGTGGCGATAAAATTGGATGACTTTTTCTTGTATTTTTTGGCGTTGATGAGGTTCTAGTGTTTTCATTAATCCAGATAAAAGTTATACCAGAATTGAAATATTATTAAGGGCCAAAGGAGTTGGCGGTGATTATGTTTTCCCTCAAAGTGTTCATTTAGAATCTGGGTAATGAATTTCTGATTAAAAAAGCCATGTTTCTGGAGAGCCTCAGGAGATAGGATTTCCTGGACAAAGTCTTTCAATTCATTTTTTATCCATACTCCTAAGGGAATATCAAATCCTATTTTTCGCCGCGACAATATTTCGCGAGGAAGATATGGTTCCATAGCTTTTTTCAAGATGTATTTTGTGGTTAAACCTTTCAACTTTAGGGGAGAAGGAATTTGGTGGGCGAATTCGACAACCTCGTGGTCGAGGAAAGGAACTCGAATTTCCAAAGAATTAGCCATGCTCATCCTATCCACTTTGACCAACAGATCGTCTTGAAGGTAAAGTTTTAAATCTAGGTAGGTAATGCAGGTGAGCTCATCTTTGGCAGGGCAATGGCTCAGATGGTAATAGATGGGAGAGTAAGGATTTTCTTCAGGGGTCAAGGCAGGGGAAAAAAGATTTTTTCTGATTTCAGGGTGGTAAGCTCCCCACCAGATGTAATTGGCTACTTCGGGAGGATAATCAATGCCACTAATAAACTTTTTGGCTTTAAACTCAAAACTTAGTCTATTTGGAGAAGCGGGCAAGATAGAGACAATGTTTTTTATGATTTTGTTGCGGATAAGAGAAGGTAAGCGACGGAAGTATTTAGCAATTTTATAAGCTTTGTAAGTATCATAGCCGGCAAATAACTCATCTCCTCCATCGCCAGCCAAGGCCACAGTTACGAACTGGCGAGCTAATCGGGAAATGATAAAGGTAGGAATGATAGAAGCATCAGCTAATGGTTCATCAAGAAACTTAATTAATTGGGGGACAAGTTCTTTGACTTGCTCCGAATGAACAATGAATTCATGATGGTCAGTTTTGTATTTTTCGGCCACCAAGCGAGCATACTGAAGTTCGTTGAAACTTTCTTCTACAAAACCAATGGAGAAGGTTTTTATGGGTTCAGGGACAATCTGAGTCATCAAGGCAGTAACCGAGCTGGAATCAATTCCCCCGCTTAAGAAAACACCTAGCGGAACATCGCTAACCAGTCTTTTTCTAACGGACTCTTGGAGATTAGCTTGGAGAGCAGCAATTATTTTGGTTTGATCGGACAAGGAAAATGATTTTTTCTCGTTCGAGATGTCCCAGTATTTTTCAATTTTCCATTCCTCATTATGGGCAACTAACCGATGGCCAGGAAGAAGTTTGAATAAATTTTTAAAGATTGTTCGTGGGGCAGGAATGTATTCAAAGGCAAAATATTGATGAAGAGCATTGATGTCGATTTCCCGGGGAAAGTCACTCTGAAGAATGGCTTTAATTTCCGAGGCAAAATAAAGGTGTCTTTTATGGAAAGCATAATGAAGGGGTTTGATCCCTAATCTGTCCCGGACAAGAAGAAATAGTTTTCTAGCTTTGTCCCAAAGCGCCATAGCAAACATGCCGTTTAAGGCTTCGACAAAATCCACTCCCATCTCCTCATAAAGATGCACGAGCACTTCTGTGTCTGATCTGGTTTGAAAATTATGGCCTTTTTTTATCAGACTATTCCTTATTTCCCGGTAATTATAAATTTCCCCATTGAAAATTACCCAGACAGTTTGAGTTTCGTTGGATAGAGGTTGGTGCCCTGTCTTCAAGTCGATGATACTAAGTCTTTTCATGGCCAAGGCAACTTGGTCGTCTAAATAGTAACCCTCATCGTCTGGTCCTCGATGATGGAGGGACTGGTTCATGGCCCTTAGTTCTTTTTCAGGCGGCGAAGAGAAGGGAAGAGAGAAGCTATAAATACCGCATATTCCACACATTTTTAGAAATCCGTCTCTAATTTTAATGTAAATAGAGAAGTAATTCTAATCGAATTCCTCATTAATTAAAACCAGGCGAACTTTTTGTCCTCAATATGTTCAAGTTATCTCCAAAAATAATGCTAAAAATAATGGATAGGCAGCCAGTTAGAAATCGAGAAAAATAGAGATACATTTATGGGTAACAACCTTTTTTCATTTTTGGGAATGAGGATATGTTCTTTCCAGGTAGTGGCCATTTCAGAGTTTCCGGGGAAAAAAGTCGCTGTAGTGGGCGTGCTGATTTATGGCTTATCCCCTTTTCTTATGATATAATCCAAAACCTATTAGGGAGAGACTGAGGAAAGAAAAACTAGGATACAGAAATGAAAGTTTTATTGCTAAACCCTCCTGGGGATCAATTGTACATAAGAGATTATTATTGCAGTTTTGCTTCCAAGGCTGATTATTATTGGCCACCCCAAGATCTCCTTGTTCTCAGTGGGATTCTATTTTCTGAATTTGAAGTCATTGTCTTGGATAGTATTATCCGGAGGTTAAAGGAAGCCCAAGTTGCTGAATTTGTGGAAACCAAAAAACCGGAAGTTATTATTTATACCACGGGCACAGCTACCCTCAAGAGTGACTTGGAATTGATGTCCAAACTCAAAAAAAGGAACAAGCAGTTGCTTATAATTGCTAGTGCCGGAATTATGAAATTTATCGGTCAAGAATATCTGGAAAACCATCCTTTTGTCGATGCTGTTTTAACTGATTTTACTGAATTGGATATTAAGGAATTTTTAAATCAACCAGGTAATGGGAAACAATATCGAGGAGTGATGTATCGTCATAACCAGGAAATAGTCAAGAACGTGGAAGATAACTCTAGAGACTTTTCGGTGCCCATTCCCCGTCACGAATTGTTTGACCCGCACTTATATCGTCTGCCAATTGCCGAAAGAATGCCCATTGCCGAAGTCATTACCTCCCTCGGCTGCCCTTATCATTGTGCTTTTTGTACTGCTGGGGCTTATGGATATAAGACAAGGGACATTGAAGGAGTAATTGAAGAGCTAAAATATTTATCCTCGTTGGGGGTAAAAGAAATCCTCTTTCAGGACCCAACTTTTACGATTAATACTAAAAGAGTGACGACCCTCTGTCATTTGATGCAAAAAGAAGGGCTGGACTTTACTTGGAGTTGTAACGCCGATATAAAATCAATGAATGAAGAAAAAATTAAAGCAATGAAGGCTGCGGGCTGTCATACGGTATCAGTGGGAATTGAAAGTGGCAGTGATGAAATCCTGCAAAAATATGCCAAGATGATAACTGTTGAGGATATTAGAGAGAAGGTCAGGTTAATTCGAGAATATGGCGTTCGTGTTTTAGGTTACTTTATCATTGGCCTTCCCGGAGAAGACAGACAATCTATCCTCAAGACAATTGCCTTGGCTAAAAAATTAGATTTGGATTTTGCTTCTTTTACCGTAGCTACTCCTGATGTGGGAACTAGACTAAGACAAGAAGCTCTAGCTAAGGGATGGATTGCGCCTGATGTGGATGTTTTTGACAGCACAGGTTTTCCAATTATTAAGACTGAGAACTTAACTCCAGAGGAAGTTTGGGCTTTAAGGAGAAAAGCCGTTAGAAGCTTTTATTTTCGACCGGCCTATATATGGCGCCGGTTAAAATCATTAAGGAAATGGAAGGATGTGCAGCTAGCGGTAACCAATGCCTTAAATCTTTGGCGCAAATCATGAAAAGAGTAATTGTGAATGCTGATGATTTTGGGTTGAGTAAGGGGATAAATGAGGGAATAATTAAAGCTCATCGCGAGGGAATTCTTACCAGTGCGACATTAATGGTTAACATGCCCGGTTTTGCTAATGCCATCGAAGAAGCGGCAAAGTATCCATCATTAGGCGTGGGAATTCATCTTAATGTCATCCGGGGAAAACCCGTTTTACCCCCCGAAGATATTCCTAGCTTGGTCAATAAAAAGGGATTCTTCTGGGGTAATGTTTTTCTGGTTATCCAAAGAGTGTGGGCGAGGAAAATTAAGATTAATGAAATCATTAGGGAATTTAGAGCCCAAATTGAAAAAGCGCAGCAAGCTGGATTAGCTTTAACCCATGCTGATAGCGAAAAACATTTTCATTGTTTTTATCCTGTTTTACAAAAGTTACTTCCCATGTTAAAAGATTGTGGATTGCCTAGAATCCGCTATATAAATCAAATTTGTAGTTTGAAGTCTCCAAAAATGTTTGTTCTTTCCTGGGTTGTTAATTGGGCGTGGAGGCGCTGTCGTTCCCAAGCTCAGCAACTTAAATTTCGGTTAACGGATAATTTTTTCGGCTTGTGTACAACGGGACGGATGTCCCGCTCAAATTTAATTGCCATTTTGAAAAATCTTCCTCCTGGGACTTCCGAGATAATGGTTCATCCAGGATATATTACTCCGGAAGAGATGGCGGTAACTAAAGAAACGGGAGATTATCGTCTTTGGCAAGAGAGGGAGATGGAATTAGAAGCTTTACTGGATCCCGAGTTGCCAAAAATTTTAAAGAGCAATAAGATTGAATTAATAAATTTTGGGCAGGTTTAGAATGAAGCAAGAGAAAAATTCCCCAAGGAATCTTCAAATTTCGATAGTCGTACCTTTTTTTAACGAAGAAGCTAATATCAAAGAATTATATCAGCGGTTAAAAAGGGTGTTAGATCGATTGCAGTTAGCCTATGAATTGATTTTTGTTGATGATGGCAGTACTGATCGGACCCCGACAATTCTCCACCAGCTCTATGAAAATGATGAACGAGTTAAGATTATTCGTTTAAGAAAAAATTTTGGGCAAACGGCTGCTTTGCAAGCCGGCTTTGATTATGCTCGAGGCGAGATTATAATCTCTATGGATGGTGATCTTCAACATGACCCGGAAGATATTCCTCGCTTCTTGGCTAAAATGGAGGAAGGATATGATGTGGTTAGTGGTTGGAGAAAGAAACGGGTGGATAATCTTTGGTTGAGAAGAATTCCGTCCTTAGTGGCTAATCGGATCATGAAATGGCTGTCCGGAGTAGAAATACATGATTTTGGCACAACGTTTAAGGCTTACAAGAAAGAAGTTATCAAGGGAATTCATCTGTATGGAGAGCTTCATCGTTTTATCCCTGCTCTCACCAGTCGCGCCGGAGTGAAAATAACAGAGATTCCTATTAAGAATGTCGTTCGCCAAAAAGGAAAGTCAAAATATGGCCTTTCCCGCGTGCGAAGGGTATTTTTTGATTTGATAACGGTTAAATTCATAATCAGTTTTATTGACCGACCTCTCCAAGTATTTGGCTTAATCGGGGTGATATTTGGAGGCCTGGGTTTTATTGTTGCCTTGGTGTTGACTATCGGCTTTTATTTTTTGGGATGGTCCATTCGTGAGAATCTAGGCAACTTGATTTTTAGTGTCTTTTTAATGATGATGGGCCTTCAATTTATAATGACTGGATTGGTGGCTGAAATTCTCTCGCGAGTGTATTTTGCCACCCACAAGGTTAAGATTTATTCGGTGGAAAAAATCTTGTCAAGGGAAGCTTCCTTGCCGGAATCAGAGGAAGATTAGGCAGTCAAGAAATGGGCTCTTTGGGCAATTGGTGGCTATCCAAAGGTGAACGGGTGGCCATGACAGTTTTTTTGGGCTTATTGATAGTTTTTGTTATTTTTTATTTTAGCCGCCATTTAGCTGATCTTTCTTTGTGGATGGATGAGGGCTTTCATACTATCGCCACTCAAGAGATTTTGGCTCATGGTTATCCCCTTTTTCCCTCCGGGCATATTTACTATAAGGCCATCCTTTATACTTACTTATTGTCTTTGTTTTCCTTGTTATTTGGTTTTAATTCTTTTACTTTGCGTCTGGTTAGTGTTTTAGCGACAGCGGCAGCTATTCCTTTTATTTTTGCTTTCACGCGTAAGTTATTCAATAAAATTATAGCTGTTGGCTGTGTTGTTTTATTTGTCTTTTCTCTGTGGGTAGTGGAGAATGCTCGCTTGGCGCTTTATTTTAGCCCCCTCCTTTTTATTTGTATTGTTGGTTACTATTTCTTTTACCTGGGCTTTTTTGAAGAAAAAACAAAGTATAAGATTTTGACTACTGTGGTTTTTCTCTTGGCTCCTTTGGTTCACCAGTTGGGAATGAGCCTCTGGTTTTCGTTTTTAGCCTTGTTTTTTATAAGAGGCGCGGGGCGATTTTTTAAGAAAGATGTGCTTTTAAGCTTTGCCTCGATAAGCTTGTTTTATTTTTTAATTCAACTTCATGAGTTTTTCTTCTGGAAAGTGGGCTATGTCTACGAAAAAACTGAATTAAGCTTCCAGGGGATGATGGATTATTTTTTTTCGGGATTTTCTCTAGGCTATTTTAAAGAGCTTTTTCGGAGTTTTCCCGCGATGAGCTTGTTTGTTTTAGGGGGAACTTTTATTGCTTTGGTTAAATTTATTCCTCGCCCCTCTCCAGAAAATCGTGGACATTTTTCCAGGTTTAATAATAATTGGTTGTTTGTCGCCTTATGTCTTTTTTTTCCCCTTATCTTTCTTGGATTTTTCCGTACCCATGTTCAACCTCGTTATCTTTATCAACTGTATCCTCTCTTTCTTATTCTTTTTGTGGTTACTGTTTATGTTCTTAGTCAAGCAGTTGCCCAGCTGATGACCTTTTCGTTTAGTCTTAAAAATCCTCTCTTTCAAAAAATGATCTTGGGGCTTGTCTTTATTTTTTCCCTTTGGATGTTTAGTGATCAGGTGAGTCTGGCTGGAGTAAAGCGAGTTGTCAATCGCTATTATAACGATCCCATCCCCACCGACACCATAACTCGATCAGGTCGGTTTGAACATTATGACCATCAAGGTGTTGGAGAATTCGTTAAGCATCATCTTCAACCGGATGATATTGTGGTGGCTATCCATGTTGTTTTCCAGTATATCTATGTGGGACGAGTGGACTACTGGCTCTGGTCTGGAGGGCCCGGGACTTGGGATGCGTGGGAAAAGACTCCAGAAGGCTGGAAAGATTTTTATGTCGGGGCTAGATGGATTAATAATCTTCAGGATTTAAAATCTTTGATTGAGAACAATTCAGGGCGAAGGATTTGGATTATTACTTCTCCTTCTCTTTATCGCCTTGACCACATAAACCACGAAATTAGAAAGTTTATTCAGCAGGATCCTCGGAAATTGGTTTTTTTGGGAAAGGATGGTTTATCGGGAGTGTATTTATGGTCTGACACCCAAAGTGAGTTGACTCAAGATTATCATTCTATCGAGGGGGAATGGATTCCCTTGCGGGAAGGCAAGATAGTTTATTCCCCTTTAGCTTCCAAAAGGGCAGAGCTTTTTCTTTCTCGCCAGAGAAATAAAAGGAGGATTTTTAAGTACCAGCTACCCTATGATCTGCCTCCAGGGAGATATCAAGTAGTCGTAAAATACAAAATTTCGGAGGCGGAAAGGGAACCCTGGCTTGGTCTTTCTATCCGAACTAAAACTCGGAGAGCTGTTGCTGAGCACCGATTTTATTTACATCCTTCCTCTGCAGCTAATAATTATTCTAAGGTAACAGGATCGTTTCGCTTAGATAGCCAAGCTAAGTTAGATTTTCTTTTTCTCCAAGAGGCAGGATACTCTTTGACTATTGATTGGATTAATATTATTGATGAACAAAAGGGGCACGTTTGGTCCCCTTACTTGACTTTTTAGATTAATTGAGAAGAGTTTTTGGTGTCGAGAATGCCCCAAGATTTCAAAGGTAGCTTGCAAAAAGAATTATTGGATCAGCGAAAATCTTCTTCTTCTAAATATCGTCTTATCTTTATTGGTCAAAAGAATTTGCTCTATTTAGTTAAATATGAACTTATTATGATGGCTATCTCTTGGATCCCGGGAGCATTGGGATTTTTCTTGAGGAAGATTTTTTATCCTCGATTATTAAACAAAGTCGGCCGCGGAGTAGTTTTTGGGAGAAACATCACCATTCGCCATCCCCACAAGATAGTCATTGGTGACCATGCTTTTATCGATGATAATGTTGTTCTTGATGCTAAAGGCGAGGATAACGAGGGGATTATCATTGGTAATAATGTCTATATTGGGCGCAATACGATTATCAGTTGTAAAGAGGGCTCAATTTTTATTGATGATTATTGTAATATTTCCGCTAACTGTTCTTTGCTTTCGGAAACAAAATTGGGGTTGGGTAAATATTGCTTTTTGGCGGGACATTGCTATCTTGTGGCCGGGGGAAATCATAGTTTTGATCGCCGCGATGTACCCATCATGTTTCAACCTTCTTTATCACGGGGGGGGATTAAAATTGAAGATGATGTGTGGTTGGGGGCAGGAGTGATTGTTTTGGACGGAGTGGAGATTCAGCGGGGGTGTGTGGTGGGAGCAGGTTCGGTGGTTATCGATTCTTTGCCTGAGTTTTCGATAGCTGTCGGTACCCCGGCCAAAAAGATTAAATTAAGAGGCAACGAAGTTCATTCAAAAAAAGGGTAACCGTATCCTTGATAAATTTAATGTTATATTAGGGATTTTAATCTTCACTCTTTCCATGTTTGAGATTTAAAGTAAAAACCACCTCCGTATCCAATAGATAAGGGAGCCTTCTTCTTTTCTGGGAAGCTCTCCCTAAAACTGTGATAGTCTGGATTAATATCCTTTGGCTTGAATTATAAAGGAAAAACGATGACCGGTACTATATTAGTCGATTGTCTTGATAATGCTTCAATCCAAAATAAGATGTCAGGCACCGTTTTTCCATCGTGGTTTTGGGGATGTTAACTCTTTTCTTTGGAAAATTGACTTTAAACTTAGGAAGAATTAAGATGGATTCCTTCTTGAAACAATAGGGTTAAGAAGCTTTGACCATGAGTCCAAAGTTTAAATTGAGGAAAATTCCCCTCCACACCCAAATATTTATTGGCTTGATTTTAGGGGTGGTGGTCGGTTTAGTTTTTAGAGAGCAAGCTCGCATCATCGAACCCATCGGGACCATCTTCCTTCGGTTAATCACGATGATCGTGGTTCCTTTGGTTTTTGTTTCCTTGATGTTGGGGACTGCCAGCCTGGGTGATATTCGAAAGCTGGGCAGGATTGGCTTGAAAACAGCTCTTTATTTTGTCGCCACCACGGTTGTGGCCATTTCCATAGGCCTTATTTTAGCTAATTCTATAAAACCAGGCGAAGGGCTAAACGAGCAAGTAAAAGCCGAGCTTTATAAGAATTATCAGCAAAAGGCTGCCGTGGGCTTACAAAGATTGGAAGAGAAACCTTCGATGGTGGACGTATTGGTTAATATTGTCCCCACTAACCCAGTTCAAGCTTTAACTGAAGGCAACATGCTTCAAGTTATCTTCCTCGCTTTAATTTTTGGGGTGGCTCTCACCCTGATTAAAAAAGAAAAAGCCGAACCGGTGATTAAATTTTTTGATGGGGTTAATGATGCCATCATTCAAATTGTCCACATCGCCATGAGATTAGCTCCTTATGGAGTCTTGGCGTTGATCGCTGGTGTTATCGGGCAATACGGGGTGGATATTTTAGTGACTCTTTTGAAATATTCATTAGTAGTAATTGGGGGATTGGTCATTTATACTTTTTCAGTTAATACCTTTACGGTGGCTTTTTTAGGCCGGACCAATCCACTTCGTTTTTATAAGGGAGTTAAAGAAGCAATGATTATTGCTTTTAGCACTTCTAGTTCTAACGCCACTCTTCCGGTGGCGATGGAATGCGTGGAGCATGTGGGCGTTTCCCGGGAGTACTCCAGCTTTGTGATCCCTTTAGGAGCCACAGTTAACATGGATGGGACGGCTCTCTATCAAGGTGTGGCCGCGGTATTTATCGCCCAAATCTATGGAGTCCCTCTTGGATTGAGCGATCAATTAACCATTGTCTTGATGGCTGTGCTTTCCTCAGTCGGTGCTGCGGGCGTCCCCTCAGCTGGGATTATTACTCTGGCCATGGTGTTGAAGCAAATTGGGATTCCTCTGGAAGGGATTGCCTTAATTTTGGGAGTTGACCGTTTCTTGGATATGTGCCGGACCACAACAAATATTGTGGGTAATATGGCTGCCTCGGTGGTAATTCATAGTTCCGAAGAAAAGAGAAAGATTTAGACCATTATTTTCGGCTCTCTCTTTTGAAAATTAAGATGAAGACTCAGCCCTTCTTTTCTTGCGGGCTTTATAAATAAAATTGGAAGTGCTATCAAATCTTCCTGAGGCAGGCAGGAATTTTTCTATTTCCAAGCCATTTTTTTTTAAATATTCTTTTATTTCTTGCGGATAATAGTGATGTCGGATAGGTACGAAATACCAATCTAAAATAAGTTCTTCAAGCTTTTCTCCCTTTCGTGATTTTTCTCGTTTTTTAAATAAGGCTACCACCGGCCAGAGGAGGGAAGCCATAATTTTAGAGAGAGGTTGCCAAGCAAATTTAGGAGTTCGAATCAGCGTTTTGCGGATAAATTCGTGAATGAAGGTTATTTTTGTCCGAGTGTAGATGGCTAATAAAATTGACCCCCCTGGTTTTAGCACTCGAATAAGCTCGGACATTGCTCGAAAAGGATCTCGAGTATGATGAACCGTTCCCCAAGCCCAAACAATATCAAAACTTTCATCAGCAAAAGGAAGATTTAGGAGATCAGCTTCCTGGAAGACCACATTAGTGAGCGCAAATTTTTCTTTAAGTTTTTGAGCAGTTGATAAGCTGCCGCGGCTGATATCAATTCCTACCACTTCCTTCGCTCCCTGGCGGGCAAAGATAATACTGAAAATTCCGGTCCCACAGCCTCCATCAAGAACTTTTTTGTCATTTATTTCCTCTGGGGAATAAAAAAGTTGCCAGTGCTTTTCTGATTCTTGGTATTCAGGGACATATTCTGTCCAGACGACGTCATAAAAACGACTTACTTTTTTTTCGTCCATTAAATTACCTTCCTTGTCCTAGCCTAGGCCAATCATGAATCAAGGCTTTCCAGTTTATTGTTTTCCTTAAAACAAGTCAATTTTAAGAGAGTTGAAATAAGCATTTTTATTTCCTGGGCTAAATCTCTTGTCTTTCCCTCACCCCACCAGAAAGAAAAGGGGGGTGTTAATCTTAATGGTGGCGGGCTGCTTAGAGGGAAAGTAGTTTTAAGAAAAGTAATCCCTTGCTGTTGAATAAGGGCCGATTGACTAAAAACTAAGGCCTGCGGTCCAAATTTAACCAGAGAAAAAGTCTTATTCTTCTCATTAAGCCTTAGTAAGGCTCAGGCAGACAATAATAAACCAGGAACCCAGGTCATAAATGAAGGTCAAGAATGGCCATCCTGCTCATGGAGCCAATGGTGAGCCAAGTACCAGTCTATGGTTAGCCTTGAACCCGTGTGAAAATCAGTTTGGGGCGAATAGCCCAAATTCCGCTGAGCTTTGGAGCAATCCAGTGGTTTTGGGTGGGCAAAGAAGGCTAGTTTTCCGGGTGTAAGGGGCGCTTCCCGGTGAAAAAAGCGGAAAACTTGATCGAAAAACCAAGCCAAAGGAAGGAGAGGAGAAAGGGGTAAAGAAAAGGAAGGAAGTTTCCGGTTTAAGTGGGAAGCAATAGTTTCAGCCATTTCCCGGACGGTTAGAACTTCCGGTCCGGTTAAATGATAGATTTCTCCTCTCTCCCCTTTTTCAAGAGCGAGAAGAGTACCGCGGATTAAATCGTGGATAAAAACAGGTGTTTGTTGAGCTAACCCCCCACCCACCAGCAAGAATCTGCCTTTAGCAATGGCTTGGAAAAGTTTAAAGGTGCGTTTGTCTTCGGGGCCATAAACCCAGCCTGGTCGGATGATGATTATCTCCAATCCCCGGTGGCTAAAATTTAAAGCCTCTTTTTCAGCTTGGAATTTGGTCTGGTCGTAGAGAGTCTGTGGATGGGGTGAATAGTCTTCGGCAGCAACTTGGCCAGGATTAACTTTTCCGATAACTCCTGCTGAACTAAAAAAAACGAGTCGATCTAACTTGGCTTTTTGAGCAGCCTGGAGGAAATTGATTGTCCCTTTCAGATTTACTTCCCAGAACTGCTGGGGAGGAATTAAAGAGCCTCCCAAAGCTGAGGCTAAGTGGAAGCCAACTTGACAATCCTTTAGATTTCTCTCTAAGAGGTCTTGGTTGGCTAAATCCCCCCTGATTATTTCAATTTTTCCTTGTCTTAAATCAAGGGGGAGAGGATGCTTATGGACGAGAACTTTGACTGCCCATCTATTGTGGAGTAGTTGACGAACAAGATGGCGTCCGATGAACCCTGAGGCTCCGGTGACAAATACTTTCATTTAGCTGCCCTTGGTGAGGTTGTTGCTTTTTTCAGTATTTCTTTCATCTTTTTTAGATAGCGCTCATAGGTGAATTCCTCGACGGCCCAGTCTTGGGCTTGTTGGGCAAGTTTTTTAGCCGCTGGATTTTCCAGAGCAAAGAGCAAACCTTGGGCTAAGGACTCGGGGGTAGGAGAAACAAGAATAGCCAAATCATTATTAAGCAGTTGAGTATGAGTCCAAAGGTTAGTCGCCACCAGAGGTTTTCCTGATTTCAAAAATGAATAAATTTTTAAAGGTGTATTAGTGCCGGAAAGGCGAGGAGAGACGAGGACATCAGCGATGGTTAAATAAGCAGGGATTTTTTCGGGCGGGACTTGCCCAATGAAAATCACTTGTTCTCCTATTCCTAGCTGCTCAGCCATTTCCTTCATGGCTTCAACTTCTTCTTCAGAGCCTCCAACCAGCAACAAGCGAGCTTTCTTAGAGCTGAGATTGGCCATTGCCCGCAAGAGGAGGGGGATGCCTTGATGGGGAAAAAAATTGCCCGTATAAAGAATTATTTTTTCCCCCTGGGAAGCATATTGTTTCTTGAAATCGTTTCCCACCGAGGATGAAGGTTGCGGATATTCGAAGTCTAGAAAGTTTTCCAGGAGAATAGCTTTCTCAGCCTGGCCTTTTTCCTCTACTGTTTTCAGAAGATCAGGGCAAATAACGATAATGGCCTGAGAATAACGCAGCACCCAGTTTTCCAATTTAGTAAAGATCGACTTCAGCAGTCGAGAACGGGAAAAATTAAAGTTGGTCAATTGTTGGGGAAGGCTCGAATGCATGTCGTAAAGGTGGGGGATTTTTTTTAGCTTGGCTAAGAAGATTCCCCACCAGGAGGCTTCTTCATGGGTGAAGATGAGGTCGTAGGGATGAGTTAATAATTTAAATAGAGACAAGAAGAAAAGCAAGATATCAAGAGGAATTTTGGCCATTGAAGGGCCAACTTTAATGCTTTTTAACCCTAATATATTAGGGACTCGATAAATTTTTAATCGGGGAAGAACCTTGTTTTCACCGAGAGGATAAGTCAATAAATCAACTTCATGTCCCAGCTCGGATAAAGCCTTAAGTCGAAAATAAACGCTAATGGGTGTTCCTCGCGGCTGGAAAAACGGTTCGGGGGCAATCATCAAGATTTTCATGTTTTGCTTAGTCTTGGGGAGGGTTGGAGTTGATGCCGACTATTTCCCGGATGTAGTAAATTTTCTTCTGGGATGATTCATGGTAGGTACGAACAAGCAGTTCGGCTAAGAGGCCGATAGAAATGAATTGAATCCCAATGACAATGAGCAGAATGGAAAGAAGAAGTAAAGGACGATTGCTGATCCCTTGCTTAAGAATGAGACGAATATAGGTGAGGTAAAGACCAATGCCTCCTCCAAACAAGCCGCTTAGTAAGCCAAGGGTGCCAAAAATTTGCAGAGGCCGGGTTGAATAACTTAGAAGAAATTTGACCGTCAAGAGGTCAAGGATGACTTTGAAGAATCGCCAAAAGCTGTACTTGGAATGGCCGTATTTTCGAGGCCGATGATGGACGGGGATTTCAGTAATTTTCACTCCAATGTGACTAGCGATAGCGGGGATGAAACGGTGAAGTTCGCCGTAGAGTTTGATATTTTCCACTACTTCACGCCGAAAGGCTTTCAGAGTGCAACCATAATCATGAAGTTTAACTCCGGTGATCAAGGAGATAAGCCAGTTAGCGATGGTGGAGGGCATTCGCCGCGATAAAAAAGGATCCTTTCTGTTTTTGCGCCACCCATTGACCATGTCATAGCCTTCCTCTAGCTTTTCCAAGAGGCGGGGAAAATCATGAGGATCATTCTGAAGGTCGGCATCTAAAGAGATGATGATTTCACCTTGGGCATGGTCAAATCCAGCGGAAAGAGCCGCTGTTTGGCCGAAATTTTTTCTTAATCTAATGAGTTTTACCTGGGGGGAATGTTTTTTGATTTCTAAAAGGCGATGAAAAGAGCCATCATCAGAGCCGTCGTCGATATAAATTATTTCGTAAGGAAGGCCTATTTTTTGGCAGGCGGCGGAAATCTGTTCGTGGAGTTCTGGCAAACTTTTTTCTTCGTTGTAAACAGGAACCACAATGGAAAGTAATTTGTTGTCTTTTTCGCTCATCCTGGTCAATATAACATATCCAAAGCAGACGGTAAATATATAGCCCTACCCTATCTCTAGGCTGGTTTGACTTTAGGTCGGGGGTAGACTAAAATTCAGTCACCATGCCGGAAAAGAAAGTGCTCATTGTGGATTATGATCGTAATAGCTTGGATTCTTTAGTAGCCCTGTTGAAACCATATGAATTCAAGATTATTACGGCCACTGATGGTCAAACAGCTTATGAACTTTTTCAGAAAGAGCACCCTAATTGTGTGATTTTAGAAGCTATGCTCCCCAAACTGCATGGCTTTGATTTATGTCAACGGATTTATGAGGAATCTAAAGGGGAAACTCCAGTTATAATTGTTACTGGTTTATATAAAGGGCCTCAATATCGTCAAGAGGCTTTACGCTCTTTCGGCGCAAAAGCGTATTTCGAAAAGCCATTTGATCGCCAAAAACTAGTTTCCACGGTTCTGGATTTAATTCAAGAAGAATTGGATATCCGAGAGGAGTTGCCTTCTCCGGAAAAAGTAACGGTGTTTCTCGATGAGTTGTTTGAAAAATTAAGAGACCAAGAAAGTAAGAAATAAGCGAAATGGCTAATTAGGAAGAAAGTCTCCAAGGGGAGCGGAGGCCAGAGAGAATGATAATAATAGTCAGAAAAGGGAAAAGGGGATAGAAAAATGACCCAACTTTGGACGAGATGTAATAATTGTCGGAAAATTATTTATAAACAAGATATTTTGGATAACTTATGTGTTTGTCCTAATTGTGATTTTCATTTTCGTCTTTCGGCCCCGCAACGATTAAAAATGTTATTTGATCAGGAAAATTACGAGCTCCTTGATCAGAACCTCTATCCTTGTGATCCTCTTGAGTTTGAAGATTCAAAAAAATATTTAGACCGATTAAAGGAAAATCAAGAGAAGACTTCTTTACCTGATGCCGTGATCAATGCTCGAGGTAATATTGAAGGAATTGAAGTCATTATCTCGGCTCTTGATTTCCGGTTTATGGGGGGAAGTATGGGCTCGGTGGTGGGAGAGAAAGTCACCAGAGCCGTAGAAAGAGCTTACCAAACAAGAACTCCGGTTATTGTTGTTTCTTGTTCGGGAGGGGCTCGGATGCAGGAAGGGGCTTTATCCCTGATGCAGTTGATGAAAACAAGCGCGGCGATTGCTCGCTTGGAAGAAAGAAAAGTTCCTTACATTTCTGTTCTTACTGACCCTACTACCGGAGGAGTAACGGCTAGTTTTGCCATGCTCGGAGATATAAATATCGCTGAACCGCAGGCTTTGATCGGCTTTGCGGGACCGCGGGTTATCGAACAAACCATCAGGGAGAAGCTTCCCAAAGGTTTTCAACGAGCTGAATTCCTCCTCGAGCACGGCTTTCTTGATGATGTGGTTCATCGCCGCCATTTGAAACCCTATTTGGGTCGAGCTCTGAAATTATTTCTTAATCATTCTCGCTCAGCATGAATTTTCAGTCTGCTCTTCGCTACCTTAATTCTCTCCAGCTTTTCGGAGTAAAGTTTGGTTTGGAGAATACCCAGACTATTCTTGCTGCTCTCAATAATCCCCAGAAAAAATTTCCTTCGATTTTAGTGGGGGGGACCAATGGCAAAGGGTCGGTGTGCGCTTTTACGGAGAAAATTTTTTCCCTTCATGGCTATCGGGTCGGTCTCTACACTTCCCCCCATTTGGTAAGTGTTCGCGAGAGAATAAAAATAGGGGAAAAGCTGATCAGTGAAGAAGAATTTGCTGAAGGCACCCGATATTTAAAAAGTAAAATTGACGATCTTCTCTCTTCTGGCCAGCTTTTAGCTCCTTTAACCTACTTTGAGTTTTTGACGGCCTTAGCTTTTCTTTATTTTGCCCAGCAGGGAGTTGATTTAGCTGTGGTTGAAGTGGGAATGGGCGGACGATTTGATGCGACTAATGTTCTTGACCCAATTTGTTCGGTAGTGACTTCTATTTCTATTGACCACGAGAAATTTCTGGGTTCCACTTTGGGGCAAATAGCCAGGGAAAAGGGGGGCATTATTAAAAAGAAAAAACCAATCATCACTTCTGAGACCGAAGAGGAAGCCCTTCGCCCTCTCCAAGAAAAAGCCGCGATCATGAAAGCTCCTTTAATCAAAGTTTTCACCAGAGAAGATGATTTGAAAATAATCGGGCAGGAGGGGTTAAAAACAAGCTTTTGTTTTTCCTGGCAGGGGCAGAGTTATACTTTTACTCCTTCCCTGTTAGGATTTCATCAAGGCCGGAATGCTGCTTGTGCCCTGGTAGTGGCGAAAGTTCTCTCGCCGCGGTGGTTTTTTCTGGAAGAGGAAAAAATTATTGAAGGATTACAACAAGCGAGGTGGGAGGGAAGATTGGAAATAATATCTTCGCAACCCCTTTTTTTAGTTGACGGAGCTCACAATCCATCTGGGGCCAGAGCCTTGCAAGATTTCCTTGGCGAGGTTTGTCCCCATCCTGACCTCTTAATTTTTGCCTGTATGCGGGATAAAAAAATAGCTGAGATGGCTAATATTCTTTTTCCGGCCCCTAAAAGAATTATTCTCACCCAGTTCCCTTATCATCGGTCGGCATTTCCTCAGGAGATTCTGCGCCAGGCCTCTTCTTACCGGGATAAGATAACTATCATTCCCGAGGTAAAATTGGTTTTGGAAGAAGTAAAAAACTCAGTTTTGCCTCAAGGAGTGGTGGTGGCTGCTGGGTCTTTGTATTTAATTGGCGAAATAAAGAAGTATTGGTCTTTTTAAGGTGGGTTTCTTGCATTTTATCTAAATTCGTGCTAAATTTTCCTTCAATTTAGAATTTTAATGATCAACGATGTTGTCGATTGATGCCAATGTAATTGTTATTTTTTTTATTGTTTGGATTTTGGTTTTTTTACTTAATAAATTTTATTACCGTCCCCTTTTAAAAATCAGAGACGAGCGCCACAAAAAGATAGAAGAGGATCGACTGTCAGCCGAACAGGCCAAAGAAGAACAAGAAAAAATGCTCATGGAAATAGACCAGAAGATTAAAGAAGCCCAGAGCCAAGCCCGACAAACTATCGATGAACTAGAGGCTAAAGCTTTAGAGGAAAAGGAAAGAATAATAAACGAAGTTAATCAAGAATATAAGGCTAGAGTAGAGGAGGCTCGCCAAAAATTGTCCGATCAATTGGAGGAATTGAAAATGAAATTGGCCCAAGAAACCGAAAATTTAGCTGAAAGAATAAAACAAAAGGTTCTCCATTGATGAAAGTTCTTAAAGACCAGAGGCTTTTCTCGATTGTGCCCTTGTTCTTATTTTTGTTCAGTCCCGAAAGCAGCCATACCTCTGGCCCCAGCTTGGAGATGGTGGGGAAAATTATAAATTTCATCGTGCTTTTTGGGGGGTTAGGCTTTTTGCTACGCAAAACAATTCTAAAATATTTTGAAGAGAGAATCGCTTTAACTAAAAAAGAATTAGACCGCGCCTCCCAAGAAAAAGAAGAGGGACAGCGCCGGCGAGAAGAAATTGTCCGCCGTTATCAGAGACTGGATGAAGAACTAGCTAAGATCAGAAAGGATTCTCTCCGCCAAGCAGAAGAAAGAAAAAAAGAGATAATTCTTCTGGCGCAAAAAGAGGCTCAAAGATTAAGGGATTTAACCGGGAAGGAAGTGGATTGGCTCTACCAAAAACACCTGTGGTCGCTCAAAAAATACGCGGCCGAGATGGCTGTAAAATTGGCCAGGGAAAAAATTAGGAAGGATTTATCGACGCCTACTCATCATCAACTTATACAGAAATCTATAGATAATCTGGGAAAAGTTTATGAAAAATTTAGTGCTCGTTAAAAGATATAGTGAGGGTCTAGTCCGGGCCCTGGATTCAGTTGAAGAATTTAACCAGGTGAAGGAGGAGCTTCAATCTTTCAACCACCTTCTCTCCAAATCTACCCAACTAAATCGGGTGCTAGCCACTCCCATTGCCTCGCCAGCGAAAAGAAAAGAAGTCCTTCATTCCCTTTTTCGTCTATGGCCAGGTTTTTTGTCTAAAACCAAGCGTTTTCTGTCCCTATTGGTTGAACAAGGACGATTGGGTTTACTTCCTGAAATTATCGGTCAACTTCCGGCCATTTGGAATGATGAACATGGAATTGTCACCTTTGATATTTTTTCAACCGTACCTTTAACCACCAAGGAAAAAAAAGTTCTCAAGGAAAAGCTGGAGAAGCTGGAAGGATCCCCCGTGGATCTGCACTTTCATCTTGATCCCCATTTAATTGGAGGGATTTCAGTTAAAAAAGGAAACATTATTTACGATTTGTCCATTCAAGGAAGCCTAGAGCTTTTAAAGCAACATTTAATTAAAGGATAGGAACCATGGAAATTAAGGCCGATGAAATAAGCAAAATAATTCAACAGCAAATTGAAGGTTTTGCCGCCGAATTTGACGTTCAAGAGACAGGAACAGTAACTTCAGTTGGTGATGGGATTGCCAAGATCTATGGCTTGGAGCTGGTGATGTATAACGAATTACTGGAGTTTCCCCAGGGAGTATACGGGTTAGCCTTAAATTTAGAAGAAGATAGCGTCGGGGCGGTACTTTTGGGAGAAAGCCACTTAATCAAAGAAGGTGACTTAGTAAAGAGAACCCATCGAATTATTCAGGTTCCTTCCGGTCCAGCTCTGATCGGTCGAGTTGTCAATCCTTTGGGAATGCCGTTGGATGAAAAGGGTCCTATTCAAACTGATATTTACATGAATGTCGAGCGCTTGGCTCCGGGAGTAGTTGATCGACTTCCGGTGAAAGAACCACTCCAAACGGGAATAAAGGCTATTGATGCAATGATCCCGATCGGCCGTGGGCAGAGAGAGCTGATTATCGGGGATCGTCAGACAGGAAAAACAGCGATTGCCTTGGATACTATCCTTAATCAGAAAGGAAAGGACGTGGTTTGCATCTACGTGGCCATTGGCCAGAAAAGGTCAACTATTGCTTATATAATTAAAACGTTAGAAGATTTTGGAGCCCTGGATTACTCGATTGTGGTTGCCGCTTCGGCCAGTGCTCCTTCGCCTCTTCAATATTTGGCCCCTTATAGTGGGTGTGCCATCGGGGAGTATTTCCGGGATAATGGGCAACATGCTTTGGTGATTTATGATGATTTGTCCAAACATGCGGCTGCCTACCGGGAAATATCCCTCCTTCTGAGAAGACCCCCGGGAAGAGAAGCCTATCCGGGCGATGTTTTCTATCTCCATTCACGACTACTGGAGAGAGCAGCCAAGTATAATGACGACCACGGAGGAGGCTCGCTTACTGCTCTCCCCATTATTGAAACTCAAGCGGGAGATGTTTCGGGATATATTCCTACTAATGTCATTTCCATTACTGACGGGCAGATTTATCTCGAACCTGAGCTTTTCAATGCGGGTATTAGACCGGCCATTAATGTTGGTATTTCCGTGTCTCGTGTAGGAGGAAATGCCCAGGTCAAAGCCATGAAGCAAGTAGCCGGCCAACTCCGTCTTGAACTAGCTCAATACCGGGAGTTGGCTACCTTCGCCCAGTTTGGGACTGAACTGGATAAAGCCAGCCAGGCCCAGTTGGAACGAGGAAGAAGATTAACCGAGATACTCAAGCAAAACCAGTATGAGCCGTTACCTGTTGAAAAACAGATTATCATCATTTATGCCGGTAATAAGGGATTCTTAGACGAATTTGAGGTGAGAGTTCTTAAGGATTATGAGAAAAAGCTTTATGATTATCTGGATAAAGAGAAAACTCAACTATTAAAGGAATTAGCCTTGAAAAAGGAAATATCTCCGGAACTTGACCAAGCTATTGAGCAAGCTTTGACTGAATTTAATCAGAGATTTAAAGAAGGAACCCTTTGAAATGCCGGCTTTAATTGATTTAAGACGTCGCATTAGAAGTATTCGTAACACCCAGCAGATTACTCAAGCGATGAAAACGGTGGCCACGGCCCGCTTAAAGAGATTTCAACGGATAGTTTTGGGAACAAGACCCTATTGGCATGCCACTCCATCTTTCTTTGCCCAGGTAGCTAAAATAGATAAAGGCTCTCTTCATCCTCTCCTTCAACCGAGGGCAGAAAACAGAGTAATGGTCGTGGTGATTACTTCTGATAAAGGATTATGTGGAGCGTTTAACGCGAATCTGCTAGAGAGAACCTGGGACTTTCTAAATAACAAGTCATCCCGAGCGCAGATTAAATTAGCTCTGGTAGGGAAAAAGGCCATCTTGTTTTTTAAACACCGTCCCGATTATCCTGTCGTTTGGAGTTGCCTCAACCATCAGGAAAAAGAAACAGTTGGCAATTTAAAAAGTTTGACCAAGGATTTAGTGGAGATGTTCTTAATTCATCAAGTTGATGCCGTTTATGTGGCTTATAATGAATTCAAGTCAATCCTTGCTCCTTTAATTTCATTTCCGCGGCTCTTACCCATCGGAGATTTTGCATTTCAAGAAGGCTCAGCAAAAGAAGATGGATTTGTTGGGAGGTGGTGGGAGCCCCAGGCCTTCGAGATTTTAGATAAGCTTTTACCTGCTTATGTGGAATATCAGATGGCTCATTTTTACTATGAATCTTTGGCGGCTGAGCAAGCAGCTCGGATGATGGCCATGGAAAATGCTTCTCAAAATGCCGAAGAGTTGATTTCAGAATTAACCTTGGTCATGAATAAGATACGGCAAGCTTCAATTACCAAAGAATTACTCGAAATAATGACTGCCGTCGAGGCATTGAAATAATATCAAGGGAGATAAAAAATGAAAGCTTCTCCAACATCTGCTTCTCCAAGTGGAGTAAAGAATAAGGATCAAAAGAAAATTGGCCGGGTAGCTCAGGTTATTGGCCCCGTGGTGGATGTAGAATTTAAGGATACTTCTTTACCCGAGATTTACAATGCTATCCAGATAACTTCCGAAGGCTTTGAGACGCCGACGCCGGTTAATATTATCGTTGAGGCAGAACAGCATATTGGGGAGGACCGAGTTCGGTGCGTGTCGATGCATCCCACCGATGGATTAGCCCGAGGGATGAAAGCTATCGATCTGGGGTCTCCGATTACGGTTCCGGTGGGAGAAGCAACCTTAGGACGAGTCTTGAATGTCATTGGTGAGCCTGTTGATCATTTGGGGCCCATTGAATCTGAAATACGCTATCCGATCCATCGCCAACCACCCTCCCTTGAAGAACAAAGTACTAAATTAGAAATGTTTGAGACAGGGATTAAAGTTATCGACTTAATCCAGCCGTTCTTAAAAGGAGGCAAAATTGGTCTTTTTGGAGGAGCTGGAGTAGGAAAAACAGTCATTATTATGGAGCTTATCCACAATGTGGCCATGAAACATGGCGGTTATTCCGTGTTTGCTGGAGTTGGGGAAAGGACAAGAGAAGGAAATGACTTATGGCTGGAAATGAAGAAGTCAGGAGTTCTCAATAAAACAGCTCTTATTTATGGACAAATGACTGAACCTCCTGGAGCAAGATTAAGGATTGGATTAACAGCTTTGTCGGTGGCTGAGTATTTTCGGGATGAAATGCACCAAGATATCCTGTTGTTTATTGACAACATTTTTCGTTTTGTGCAAGCAGGCTCGGAAGTTTCTGCCCTCCTAGGAAGAATGCCTTCTGCCGTGGGCTATCAACCTAACTTAGCCACCGAGTTAGGTGAGTTGGAGGAAAGGATTACCTCGACCACAAAAGGTTCAATTACTTCGGTCCAAGCTATTTATGTGCCAGCGGATGATTTTACTGATCCAGCCCCAGCGACAACTTTTTCTCACTTGGACGCTACCACCAACCTCTCGCGTGCTTTGACCGAGATGGGAATATATCCAGCGGTTGATCCATTAAGCTCTTATTCTCGAATTTTGGACCCTCGAGTAATTGGGGAAGAGCATTATCAAGTGGCTCGAAAAGTAAAAGAAATTTTGCAGAGATATAAAGATTTACAAGACATAATTGCCATTTTGGGAATGGAAGAACTCTCCGAGGAAGACAAACTAATTGTGGCCCGGGCCAGAAAAATTCAGCGATTTCTTTCTCAGCCTTTTCATGTGGCCGAAGAATTTACCGGGCGGCCAGGGAAATATGTTCCGGTGGAAGAAACCATACGAGGTTTTAAGGAAATAATCGAAGGGCTTCATGACGATAAGCCCGAGCAGGCCTTTTATATGGTGGGCGGAATTGAGGAGGTAATTCAGAAAGCTGAGGAGCTGCGGTCAGCATGAGTTCTCGTTATCTTAACTTGAAAATAATTACCCCTGATAAGTTAATTGCTGACTCTCAAGTAGAGCAGGTTAGTTTGCCTAGTGTTGATGGTTACTTGGGGATATTGCCGGGGCATGTAGCTTTAGTAGCAGCTCTGGGTGAAGGTGAAGTTACTTACGTTTCCCAAGGAAAAGAAGAGAAAATTAAGGTTAGGAATGGTTGGGCTGATATTAATGAAGATGAGGTCATCATTTTTACTTCTCTTGTCCTGGCTGAGCAAAGCGTCTCTTCGCAAGCCAATGAACCAGAATGAAGAAACACTTGATCATTTCTACCATGGACGAATCTTGGTCTACCAGCCGCGGAAAGGATATCGATTTGCGGTAGATGCCCCTTTATTGGCGGGATTTATTCACCTTTACCCGGATGAATGGGCCTGTGAGCTAGGCACGGGGAGTGGGATTATTTCCTTGCTATTAAGCATCCACTTTTTTGGAGGGATTGTAGCCGTGGAAATTCAGGAGAAATTGGCTCATTTAGCCAAGAAAAATGTTCAGATTAATAACTTGGAAGAGAAGATATTTGTTGTTTGTGCTGACATTATGAATTTTTCTTCTCGCCGGAAGTTTGAGGTGGTGTTTTCGAACCCTCCTTATTTCCGTCGTGGTCAAGGGCGGATGAGTCCAACTAGAGAAAAAGCGATCGCTAAATATGAGATAAAATGTGATATGATGGGGATCATGACCAAAACGAGTGAGCTTCTCTGTTCGAAGGGGAGAGCTTACTTTATTTATCCTGTCCAGCGGCAGGAGGAATTGGCCAGAGCTCTGGAAAGGGCGGGTCTCAAATTGAATCGTCTCCGCTATGTTTACCCGGCCCCCAACTGTTCACCTCGATTCTTATTGACTCAATGTTCGTTCCAAGCTGGTGAACTGGTGGAAGAACCTCCGCTGTTTTTGCTTGATGAAAAGGGAGAGATTACCCCTGAAGCTGAGAAAATATATGGGGGTAAAGGCAATGATTAAACTCCTGGAAAATTTAAAGACCATCTACCGCTACCGTGGTTTAATCCAAAGCTTGGTTGGTCGAGAATTAAAAGCCCGCTATCGAGGCACTGTCCTGGGGTTCTTGTGGTCGTTTATCAATCCTTTACTGCTCATGATTATTTATACCATTGTCTTTGGTTTTATCATTGGCCCTCGGGATCCTGCTTTTAATAATAATCCCATCTTATATGCCCTCTTTCTTTTCTGTGGAGTATTACCATGGACTTGGTTTTCTTCTTCCTCGTTGGAAGCAGCCAATGTGTTGATGATTCAAGGCAACTTAATCAAAAAAGTGCTTTTTCCGGCTGAAGTTCTCCCGATCGTGGTTGTTACCTCCAACTTCATTCATTTTCTATTTGGCTTGCCAATCTTATTTGGGGCTAAGGCTCTTATCTCTTGCTTTGTGCCTAATGCCCCAGGCTTTTCGATTTACCTTGTTTTCCTGCCTTATGTGATTTTGGTGCAGTATATCTTTACTCTTGGTTTAGGTCTTTTTCTGTCGGCTTTAACGGTCCATTTTCGAGACATCAAAGATATCCTAGCTAATTTACTAACTTTTTGGTTTTTTGCTTCACCAATTATTTATCCCATGACTTTTGGGCCGATTAAGAAATCGGTTATCTTGCGTACTTTTCTGAACTTGAACCCCATAACTCATATCATGGTGGGTTACCAGAATACAGTTTATTTTGGAGAGATGATTCGCTGGAAAAGGCTAAGCGTAACTTTACTAGTGGCGATAATTATTTTTATCGTTGGTTATCATGTTTTTGATAAACTCCGAGATTCTTTTCCTGAGGAGGTTTAAGTGGTCGCCATCGAAGTGGATCATGTGACCCGGATTTATCAGAAGTATTCAGCTCGTCATCGCTTTAAAACTTTTAAAAGTGCTCTTCTTAAAGGCGATCTTTTTCATGCTCTGAAACCAGATGAACTGGTCACGGCTTTAGACAATGTAAGTTTTAAAGTAGATAAAGGTACAACTTTTGGGGTCATTGGAGAGAATGGCTCGGGAAAAAGTACTTTATTAAAGATAATCGCCGGCATCACCAAGCCAACTTCAGGCAGGATTAAAGTCAATGGGAAAGTCTCTGCCCTGATTGAACTGGGAGCAGGATTTCACCCGGAGATTAGTGGACGCGAAAATATATATATTAACGGCATCATGCTTGGTCTTTCTAAAAAAGAAATCCAGGAAAAGTTTGCTGATATAGTGCGTTTTGCCGAGCTCGAAGATTTTATCGATGCTCCGGTCAAGACCTATTCTTCGGGAATGTACATGAGGCTAGGTTTTTCAATCGCCATTAATGTTAATCCTGATATTCTTTTGGTGGATGAGGTTCTAGCTGTCGGAGACGCTTCCTTTGTTCCTAAATGTTTAGACCGTATTGATGATTTTCGCCGGCGGGAGAAAACCATTCTTTTCGTCAGCCATGACTTAGCCACCGTGGAGCGAATTTGTGACCGGGTAGCTTGGCTGAAGAATGGGCGAGTGATGACCATCGGAGATCCCAAGCGAGTTATCGATGCCTATTTACAAGATGTGGCTGAAAAGCAAGAAAGAAAATTTGAGGAGCGTCAACAGGAAGTCCAGGTTCAAGAGAGTTATGAAGAAGAAGAAAGAGAAAATAGGTGGGGAAAGCGAGAGGTGGAAATTAAGCAAGTTCACTTGAAAAATCACCAAGGCGAAGAAAAGCATGTTTTTTCGCCCGAGGAGGGAATGGTGGTCGAGATGGATGTTGAAGCTTATTCCCCAATAAAAGATTTTGTCTTTGGGATTGGGATATTTAATGCCCGTGGAATTCAAGTTTATGGAACCAACACTGATCTTGAGGATTTTAGTCCCCAAGTCATTGATGGGCCTGGCAAGGTAATCTGTCAAATTAAACAACTTAATTTGATCAATGGTACTTATTATCTTGATGTCGCTGTTCATAAGAAAGATGGTTATCCTTATGACTATCACCGTCATCTATACTCTTTTTTGGTTTCTTCTCGCCACAAAGATGAGGGAATAGTCCGCCTCCCGCACCAATGGCAATTTAGTGATAATATCAAGCTCAAATCCCCAAAATTTAAGTCGTCTTCGGGAAAGTGAAAAAAGAGGAGGCAATAACTGGGTGTCTAAAATCATCTCCTTAACCGGGCTCATTGAAGAGAGAAAAAAATGGCGGGAACAAGGACAAAAGGTGGTGATGACTAATGGGTGTTTCGACCTGTTACATGGTGGCCACATCTGGCTTTTCCAGCAAGCCAAATCTCTGGGGGATATTTTGATTGTGGCGGTGAATACTGACGAGTCCATCAGTCAATTAAAGGGAAAAGGTCGCCCGATTTTTCCTTTAGAGGAGAGGTTAGAAATTTTGGAAGCAATAGAGTTTATTGATTATCTTTTGCCCTTTTCGGAATTGACCCCTTATCGAATTATCTCGGCTCTTTTACCAGATGTGTTGGTTAAAGGTGGAGATTGGCCTCTCGATCAGATTGTCGGCCGCCAGGCCGTGGAAGAAGCCGGAGGGCAGGTGGTGACCATTCCTTATCGGCAAGGAAAGTCAACTTCAGAAATAATTAAGGCGATTATTTCTAAAAACCGGAAAAATAATTATCCCCAAGAATAATAAAGCCATCCCGCTAATAAATTACACATAAATAAAAAATCTTCTTTTGGTCTTTGTCTAGCTCGAGTTAAGGTTAAAAAGAAATGGCCTTATCATTTATTAATTCCGGCGATTACTCTTTCTTGATTTAAGGGATTCTTCTTTTAATGAGTCGAAAAGACGCTTGATTTAGTTAGTTAAAGAACATAGTTTTAATGTTTAGATAACCTTATTTGTAATTAACAGGAGGATTAGGCAGGCCAAGAGCTAGATTGAGACATAATCAATTGACTTGACCAGCGGATTCTTAATCCAAGAGCCGAATTATTTAGGCCAAGAGATGGATTGAGACCGATGGCGTTCGGAAGATTCAAGAAGGATCTTGCTCCACCAAGACCAGATCTTTTGATGAAATTCCAGGCTGGGAAAATGTCGACGTAAGTAGTTAGGGATATTTATTTTTTCTTCTTCGGGGGCCAATTGAGTCAGGCGTGTTTCGTCATACAAGATGGGAAACTCAGGGTGAAACTGAAGGCCGAGGACATGAGGAAATTGTTCATGAGCAATGGCTTCGATCACTTTTCCATCTAAGGAAGTGGCTGCCACTTGAAAGCCTTTCCCTAGCTGGCTAACAGCCTGGTGATGGGCACTCATGATGAAAGGGGACGGTTGAGGAGGAAACCCAAGGATTTGGGCTAAGAAACTTTCTTGATCCCAGGTTATAGGGTGGAGAAAATAGGGGAGCAAACCCATCTCGGGATGGAGCTTGGCCCAGGGGTTGGTGTGCCAGTTTTCTCTTCCTAGTTCAATAACCTCTTCTAAGAATTTTTGCCCATATATTTCTGACCAAATATCTTGAACAAGGGTGCCTCCGGTGGCCACATTCATGCTTTGGGCTCCCAGACAAATACCTAAGATGGGAAATTCAGGATCTTCAGCTAAAAGGGGAGAGAAGTCTGGATCTTGGTGGCCTCCTAGCAGATGAAAAAGAAAAGAAAGTTCAAAATAATGCCGGTAAGGATCTCTAATGCTGGTTAGAAGCAGTGATTTTTGTCCGTAAAGTCCCGGCGGTATATCCGGCCCGCCGAAAAATATTAAGCCGTCGCTGTGATGAAAAAGTTCAGCAAAGACTTCACTCAAAGAATTTTTCTTAAACACATCTTCAGGAGAAATTTCACCTTTGATGGCGCGGAGGTTAATCCAGTCGATGTTGTTTTCCTCGAGGAAGCGTTGAGAGTCTTGGTAGTCTGTTTTTTCCTGAACATGGTAAACTCCTTGTACGACTAAGTTATCGAGGGCAAGAAGACCTTTTTGGCGAAGATTAGTCAGGGCTCGGAGGCTTCCCACTGAAGGATAACATATAGTTAGATGAATTGCCTCGGCTTGATTAATAGAGGGAGAGGTATGATTGGAGGAGGAACAAGAAAAAAGAGCCAGAACCCCTCCCCCGATTAATAGGTAAAGGAAAATTAAGCGAGTTAATTTTATTAAATATTTGTTGAACACTGCCTCCCTCCTCAAAGGGTAGTCAGAAAATCTTTGGAGAAGAAATTCAGCCTAAAGATGTATCATCAAAAGGTCGTTTAGTCAATATTAATTAAGATAGCAAACCTTTTGGTAGAAATTTCCGTTCATAAGAATGATTACTTTCTTTAAATTGGAAAGATTAAGAAAAATTGAATAGTAATAGTGGAGGAAAATTAACGATGAAACTAAAGTTTATTTGTTGTCTATTGAGTTTGTTCATCTTCAGTTGTTTGAGTTTTGGAGCCTCCAATCAATCCCCGGAAGTTTTAACGTTTCCTCGTTTGTCCAAAGCTCCCAAAATTGATGGAGTTTTAGACAATAATCTCTGGGAGAAAGAAGCTTTAAAGATTGAAGGCTTTCTCCAATTTTTGCCCAAGGAAAAAGGGGAACCCACTCAGAAAACCATTGCTTACGTGGGAATGGACTATCAGAATTTATACTTTGCTTTTCGCTGCTTTGATTCTGAACCTCAGAAAATAAGGGCCTCAATCACCAACCGCGACAACATCATGGATGATGATTGGATACTTATTTCATTAGACACGTTTAATGAAAAAAGAAGAGCCTTTTGGTTTATATTTAATCCTTTGGGAGTCCAGCTGGATGCTATCAGGATTGAAGAAGGAGGGAATGATAATATGAATACCACTTGGGATACGGTTTTTTATTCCGATGGGCGACTGGACGAGGATGGATACACGGTAGAAGTGGCCATTCCCTTTAAGAGCATTCGCTTTCCCAACGAAAAAGAAAAAAAATGGGGTCTAGTCCTGGGGCGAACTATTGCCCGGTCTGGCGAAATACTTATCTGGCCACCCATGTCCAAATCCATCCCTGGCCTTCTTACCCAGGAAACAGAAATTATTATTAAGGGGGAAGTGGCCAAGGGAAAAAACTTCGAAGTAATGCCCGTTTTGACAGGCTTACGAACCAATGAGGAGAAAGGCGATATTCAACCGGGAGTTAATTTTAAATGGGGAATAAGTTCGGATGTTACGCTGGATTTAACTCTTAATCCCGATTTTAGCCAGATTGAAGCCGATGCTCCCCAAATTGACATCAATCGTCGGTTTGCGCTTTATTATCCCGAAAAAAGGCCCTTTTTTTTGGAGGGAATGGAAATATTTAAGTTCCCTCAGTTAGAAATGGTTTATACCCGGCGAATTATTGATCCCTTAGCCGGGGCCAAGTTAACAGGAAAAGTGGGGCCCGTGGCTTATGGTTTACTGACTGCCTTGGATACAAGCCCTACCGAAAGCCTCTGGGAGGTTCATAATGGCCAAGGCCAAGCCCTTGATAATGCCCTCTTTAATATTTTGCGAATAAAAACAGATGTTTTTTCCGAATCTTACTTGGGCTTTTGTCTAGCCGACAAAGAAATAGATGGCTCTTTTAATCGGGTGTTTGGCTTAGATGGTCAATTAAAATTCAAAAATAAGTATTTCTTTTCCTTTCAGGCAATGGCCTCCAAGACTAAGTTTGAAGATGATCCAACTCCCTTAGCCCCCGCTCTTTATGCCGATGCCAGTTATTTTTCTAAGTATTGGGGAGCTGGTCTTTATTGGCTCTCCATTCATCCCGACTTTGAAGCAGCTTCGGGTTTTATCAATCGGGTTGATTATCGAAGCGTTGGCAGTTACACCTATTTCTCTCTGTATCCTGAAAAAACGTACTTGAATCAAATAAGGTTAAGCTTCCAAGCCGGCCGGCGATATGATTATTTCAGCTCCAATATCCAGGATGAATGGTTTCGCACCCGAGTCAATATTCGCTTGACTGAATTCAACCAGGTTAACCTTAGTTATATTAGGAGCATGGAAGAATACGTCGGGCAAAATTTTCATAAAAATAATTTTTCCATCAGCACGCAAATTATTTTGTTTAAGTGGTTGAGCCCTTTAGGTTTTGAGTTTGAGACGGGAAATTCTGTTTATTACGATCCTGATGATCCCTTTCTGGGTTACGCTAATACTTATGGGTTGTACATGAATTTCAGACCCAGTAAACGTTGGCAAATGGGAGTTACTTTCAGCAAGCAAACCTTCTGGGAAAAATGGGGTGGTGAGCAACTTTTTGATTATAATGTAATCCGCCAACGCACAACTTATCAAATCTCTAAGGAACTCTCCCTCCGGGCGATAGTTGATTACAACCATTTTTATAAAAAAGTTTATGGCAGCTTTCTGATGAGTTACATTCTCAAACCCGGGACAGTATTTTTCCTAGGGATCGAAAACAATCTCCTTCGCGGCGAAAGTGGAAAATACGCCCAGACTGACTATAGTGTTTTTCTGAAATTTTCTTACTGGTGGCGAATTTAGTTTCGAGCTAAGGAAGGATTATAGATTTTTAACCAAGTTTCTCATCTTGGTGACTACCTGGCGGTTGAAAAATAATCATTGCTAAAATTCACTAGGGATAGAAATTGAAGATAGAAAAGATGCTTGGAGCAAGAAGAAAACAATAGTCTACCCTTCTTTTCTCTGCTCATCAAATTGTAGCCCCGGTGAGGATGGTGAGTTTTAATCAATAAAGTCGACAATAAATTGGCCACCGGGAAAAACGGTGAGTTTTAAATAAGAATCTTCCGTTTGGCAGAAAAAAATTTCCCGTTGTTCACCCTTGATAAAGTCTCTTACTCGTTGGCGCCAAATAATCTTTTCTATTTTAATTTTTCTTTCCCCCAATATAATGGCGGAGGGGCGTTCTTGGCCTTGATACCCTTCATAAAATTGGAGAGAAAAAGAGAGAGAAGAATTTTTGTTTTTTTCTTTCAATTTCTTCTTCATGATGGAATGTTATGGTGTTTTTGTCAACCTGATAAGAATCTTTTTCTTTTCAGGGCCGAGAATTCTTCAAGGTTAAGCTATAATATTATTTAGGTTAAGAAATGAGCTTGGGTTTTATTTTTGCGAAAAAAGAATTTGCCGAGCTTTTGTCGGTAGTTGAAGATAACCAGCTGTCTATTTGCGTTTCGGGTTTACCTCCTCCGGCGCGGCCTTTTCTCTTGGCGGCCTTGCTATCGAAAACAACCCGGCCTATTGTTTATCTCCGCCCCCATTCCCGGGATTTGAGTGATTTTAAGCAAAATTTAAATTTTTACTTGTCCCTAATGGCTCCCCAGGCTAAGGCTCATGTTTTATCTCCTTTAGGTGATAACCCTTATGCTGATTTTCCACCTTCCTTAGAATCAGTTGCCACCCGGATGAAGTATTTTTATACTTTGCACCATCGAATACCTCACGTAACGCTAACCAATCCGCTGGGCTTACTTAAAAGAATGCCTAGTGCTTCGCTGTTACCTAATTTTTTTCTAGAAATTGCCGAAAAACAGGAATTTCCCCGGGATCGACTAATCAACTGGTTAATAGCTAGCGGCTATCAAAGACAAGACATAGTTGGTTCTCCAGGAGAATGTGCGTGGCGGGGAGGAGTAGTTGATGTTTTTTCGCCTTGGCGATCTTTTCCATTTCGATTGGAATTTAGTGGCGATGAAATTGTTTCCTTGCGAGAATTTCATCCCCAAACTCAAAGGTCGCAACGGGGCTTGAAGCGGATTGTTCTCCCAGGATTGAATGAATATCCTTCTAACTTGGCGGACCGGGTTCAGTGGAAACAAGTAGTAGCGGCTGATCAGCAGCCATCTTGTATTGAAGATTTAGAGAAAAAGATCGAAGCAGTGGAAAATGGAGATTGTTTCCCGGCTTTTAATTTTATGGCGGCCCTTGATCATTCTTTATTTGTTTCCTTCCTTTCTTATTTCCAAAACGCCTTTTTTATTTTGGAAGATAGCCAGGAAATGATGACTCAGTGGGATAAACACTGGGACTTTTTACAAAAAGAAAGAGCAGCGTTCGAGCGAGAACGGAAGTTTGCCCCCTCTCCCGGTAAAATTTTCGATGTCGATGCCTGGGAAAAATTAATTCAACAAGCGATGAGCTGGGAAGAAATTGGCCCTCGCCAGCGAAAAATTATTAATTTTTCTTTTCAAACTGCTCCCCGTTTTCATAATCGTCTTCCCTTTTTCATTGAATATTTGAGAAAGAAAGTGGCCGAGGGCAATAAAATAGCCATTTTTCTGGCCACCCCTGCTCTTCGAGAAAGAATGTCCTTGATTCTCCAAGAACATGCCCTTCCCAGTCAGGTTGAAACAGATCCTCTCCGCTGGCCCCCGCGGGAGGAAATTTCAATTTATCAGGGCTTGCTAGAGAGAGGTTTTAGTTCGCCTCAAGATAGGGTGTTCATTTTTGCCCAAGAAGATATTCTTACCGAAGAAAGAGTTGTTAGGCATCGCCGGCGAAATCAGCCATTTCTTTCCAGCTTTCAAGACCTGAAAAAGGGAGATTATATCCTTCATGCTGATTACGGCTTGGGCTTGTTCAAGGGCTTAGTTAAATTGCCGGTCGATGGCCTTTATCAAGACTTTATTGAGCTAGAGTATCGAGATGGAGACAAATTGTATGTTCCTGTTGAGGATCTTAGTCTCCTCCAGAAATATACGCCGATGGGCACTTCTTCTCCTTCTTTACACAAACTTGGCACCGCCACCTGGGATAGGATTAAGGCGCGCGCTAAAAAAGCTATCGAGGAGATGGCGCAAGAGCTTCTTGATCTTTATGCGCAGCGCAAGGCTCTTCAAGGTGTTCCCTTTGCTCCGGGGGGAGAGTGGGAACAAGAATTTTCTCAAGCCTTTGAATATACCGAGACTGAAGACCAGCTCCGGGCTATTGAGGAAGTGCTTCAGGATATGGAATCTCAATCTCCGATGGATCGATTGCTTTGTGGAGATGTTGGCTATGGAAAAACTGAAGTGGCTCTGCGGGCCTGTTTTAGGGCAGTGATGAATGGCAAGCAAGTTGCCGTCCTCTGCCCAACAACTGTGTTGGCTAGCCAACATTTAGCTACTTTTCGCCGCCGAATGTCTTTGTTTCCCGTTCGGATTGAAGCTTTAACCCGGTTTCAAACTCCATCCCAGCAGAAAGCTATCGTCAAAGATTTGAAAAAAGGGTTGATTGATGTGGTTATCGGTACTCATCGACTTCTTTCTTCAGACGTGAGTTTTAAAGATTTAGGCCTTTTAATCGTCGATGAAGAACAGCGTTTTGGTGTTCGCCATAAAGAAAAGATTAAGCAAATGAAAACCACGGTCGATGTCTTAACCATGACCGCCACCCCTATCCCCAGAACTCTAAACTTTTCTCTCTATGGGCTCCGCGATATAAGCCTAATTGAAACTCCTCCGCGCGATCGATTAGCCGTTCATACCGTTGTTGTTCCTTTTAACCGGCAGATAATTGAAGCGGCCATCAGGAAGGAATTGGCCCGAGAGGGGCAAGTTTATTTTATTCATAACCGAGTAGATGACATTGAAGCTATTGCTGAAAAAATTCGTCACTGGATTCCCGAAGCCAGAGTTGTGGTGTTGCATGGTCAGATGCGTAGTTCTGTTCTGGAAAAAAGAATGATCGAGTTTATTCATCATCACTACGATGTCTTAGTTTCAACGGCCATCATTGAAAATGGCATTGATATTCCTTTGGTCAATACCTTAATTGTTAATCGAGCCGACCGCTTTGGTTTGGCCCAGCTTTATCAACTCCGAGGCAGGGTGGGGCGTTCTTCTCGGCAAGCTTACGCCTATTTCCTCGTGCCGCCTTATTCTTCTTTATCCCCTTCAGCCCGGGAGAGATTACGGGCCATTCAAGAATTTACGGCCTTAGGTTCCGGGTTTAGACTGGCAGCCAGAGATTTAGAGATAAGAGGGGCCGGAGAATTGTTAGGAGAGAGGCAGCATGGTTTATTGGCGACAGTAGGATTCGATTTTTATTTAAAGCTTTTGGAGCAGACAGTCAAGGAACTGAAAGGAGAGGAGTATCCCGGAAAATTGAAATGTGAGATAAACTTAAGAGTAAATATCAGAATTCCCGAAGACTACCTTCCCCAAATCAGTCTACGGTTAAATCTTTATAAAAGGATTTCGGCAATAGAGCAGCTGAGTGACTTGGAGAAGATTAGAGAGGAAATTATTGATCGATATGGGCCTCTTCCACCTGAAGTTGAGAATTTACTGGTTTATGGAGCTATTAAGTGTTTAGCCCAACAAATTTATGTCAAGAGCTTGGATAGATTAGGTCAGCGGCTGGTTATCAATTTTCATCAGCCAGCTTTACCTCGCCTTCCCCAGATTATTAGAGCTATGCAGAAAAAGAAAGGACATTTGACGCCGCAGGGAGTCCTTTCTTTGCCCTTAAGAAGCCAAACGGAAAAAGGCCTTCTTGAGGAAACTAAATTAATCTTGCTGGAGTTTAAAAGAATATATTATAATGTCGAGAACTGAAAATAAATGAATAAGATAGGAAAAAAAAAGAGTTTATGGTTGCTGATGATTATTTTAAGCCAATTTTTGATAAGTCAGTGCTCATCGCCCCAGGAATCAGGCCCAGAAAATTCAATTTCTGAGGCTCCTGCCAAAGATTTGGCTTCGGTCATCTTGCGGGTGGGGCCAAAGGAATACACTAATGCTGATTTTGCAGCTTACCTAACAATGAGCGTGGGCAAGGGCCGGGAAGAATTGCCACTCGAAGCTTTAAACGAACTAGTGATTAACTTTGTTGAAGATAAACTTCTTTTGGCGGCGGCGGAACAAAAGGGAATTGTGGTCACTTGGCCCGAGATTAAGAGTTACTTGGCCCGGATGAAAGCTAATTTATCCACAACGGAGCCGATTCAAACCAGTGAGGAATTGGAATCCTTGAAAGAAGCTCTTCTTATTGAAAAATACATAGAAACAGTTGTTGCTGATGTTGAGGTTAAGGAAGATGAAATGCGCCAATACTACCAAGAGCATAAAAGAGATTTTCTGCTAGCTGACCGGGTTCAGGTTAGTCAAATACTAGTCAATTCCGAGGAAAAAGCAGTGGAGCTTCGTCAACAGTTACAAGAGGCCGATGAACAGAAATTTAGAGAAGTAGCACGTCAAAATTCTCTCGGTGTTGAAGCAGCCCAAGGTGGATTGATGGGAGTATTTGAGATGGGCCAGCTTCCCTATGCCTTTGATAAAGTTGTTTTCACCTTGGAAGAAGGGCAGCTGAGTCGGGTTATTGAGTCCAGTTATGGCTATCACATCTTTCGGCTAGACAAAAAGATTCCGGCTGAACTTATGTCTTTTGATCAAGCTAAGGAAAAGATTCGGATCAAGGTTTTGGAAATAAAAATAAAGAATAGGTTGCAAGAACATCTCCAATGGCTAAAAGAAAATCTTGATTGGATTTTTCTTCCTGAAAATCTAACCTTTCCCTACCAGAGGAAAAAACAATGATTAAGAAAGTAGTTATGTTTGTCCTAATTTGTTTCTTGCTGAGCAATTCTCTATTTTTTAGTCAAGAGCAAAATAAAGAAAAAGTTGTCGAAGCAATAGTGGCTATTGTCAACGAAGATATTATCACCTTGAGTGATTTTAAGAGGGAGCATGATAATTTATATATGCTCCTTCGGTCTCAATTCCAAGGGGAAGAATTTTCCCAACAGTACGAGAAACTGAGCAAGGAACTATTGAACACGATGATAACCGAACTTCTCTTGCTGCAGGAAGCCAGAAAGATGGGAATAGATGTTTCCGAGCAAGTAAAAATGGCCATCGAGAACATAAAAAAAGAAAATGGACTGGAAACAGATGAGCAATTGCGACGGGCTTTGGCTCAACAAGGCATAGAGTTTAACGTTTGGAAGCAGAAGATGGAGGAAAATTTTCTAAAGCAGAACGTTATTTATTCCAATATTAACCGGGAAATTGTGATTGAAGATTCCGAGGTGATCAGCTATTACAAGCAGCATCCTGATGAATTCACCGAACCAGAGGAATATAATTTAAAAGCTATTTTCTTAGATGGGGAAAGTCGCCCGGCTGAAGACATTGAGGGAGTAAAGCAGGAAATATTAGCCAAAATAAATCAAGGAAGTGATTTTGGCGATGTAGCGGCTGAATATTCAGATGGACCTTTCAAGGAAAATAAAGGTGAATTGGGAAGTTTTAAGAAAGGAGAATTAGAACCCACGCTGGAAAAAGCAGTGTTAAAGCTCCAGCCGGGAGAAATCAGTTCTTGGTTGCACGTGAGAAACGGGTGGTACCTGTTAAAATTAGTTAGCAGGAAGGAAAGTCGCCTCCGGAGTTTTGAAGAAGTCAAATCGGCTATTGAAGAAAAATTATTTGAACAGAAAAGAGAAGTGAAATCTCAGGAATTCATTGCCAACTTGAAGAAAAGAAGTTTTATTAAGATTTTAATCTCTAATCCATTAGACTGGATTTGAGTGTCAAGTAACTAAGACAGCGGCCGAGAGGGCGGTGGTCCACTTTCCCTTGGTTCCATAAGCAGTTTGAGTGATGCTTTCAGTACGGAAGTGAAGGCCCTCGGCAATATCAATTCGGTGTTTGTCTTCTGGAGAGCGGGAGTCCTCGGATATTTCTTTGCCAAAAGCATTGGCCAAGAGAGTTGCGGCTAACCATTCTGCTTTTTGGCTGACTTCTTCAGCTTTCATGTTAACGGCTTTAAATTCATACAGATAACCGTGATGGTTAAATATATTGGGAATAGCCATCCCAATTGAGGCAGCGATTAATTGATTGGGTTCATTGGTAGCGATCTCGCTTAAAACCACGAACACAATTTGACCTGGCTCTAGAAGACGGAGGCCTTCTTTTGGGGAAATTATTGCGCATCTTGGGGGTAAGATACTAGAAACTTTGACCAGGTTAAAGGCAGAAAGGCCTGCTTCTCTTAAAGCCAGGTCAAAACTGACTAACTGGTCTTCATGGGTACCCTTACCGCGAGTCAGAAAAAGTTTTTTCGGCATAAGACTACTCATCTTTCTCGGTTTCCTTTCTCCATTTCCTTATTTTTTAGGTTAAAAAGACTTACTTTATCTCTTCTTTCTTTTTTTCGGAGCTTAATTTTTCTGATGAGTCTTGTTTTTCCTTGATTTTCTTTTTTTCCGGAAGCCCAACAGGCTCGGGCTCTTCGAATTCGATTTTTTTAGACACCTCCCATTCACCAAGCAACACGTACTGGGAACCTTTGGATTGAGCAAAAAGTTTAACGAAAACCGTCTTCCAGTAGGGGTTCTTTTCAAAAGACTCCTTTGTTTTACCTTCAACACCATAGTTGCTCTTGAGAGTGATTACATCACTTGTTTCTCCCGGGAGAACGGGATCATTACGGATGGCAGCTAAAAAACAATCGCCCAGATTTTCATAATCATCTTTAAAGCGAAAGTTGGCATTGAAATTGATATACCTTAAAGGTTTGTCAGAGATATTTTTTACTCGAAAAGAGATGGCCGGCACCAGAATAAGTTTTGCTGGCCACGGCTGGTAGTATTTTTTTACCCATTTGGTTTCGACGTCGATTATTTCGATAGAATTTTTTAACTCATCGGGGGAGACTGTTCTCCAGAGGCCAGTTTTTTCGAAAATGTAAGCTAAAATAATACCGGCGACAATGATAACTAGGATGAAGGCCCATCTTCTCATCTCATCCTCCTTGTTTAAGTTGTGGCCATATTTAATATAGGAGAGAATTTCAAGAGATGCAAACCTAAAATCAAAAAAAATGTGGCGATCTAAAGATTTTTGGCGATTGGAGTTTAATCGGGAAGTTAGACAGTTAGACCGGAGAGAATAACTACAGGCCACCTTATTTCTCGCTTCATGGGAAGGCAGAAGGCCATTTCATTGAGTGATGACGAGTAAGGTGATAAGCTAAATTCGTGGAACCGCTATTTAGTGAGAAACCAGCTCTTATGGTTTGGCTTCGCCTTAACCTAGTAACTCATTCCTGTCACTTGGGGACAAAACCTAAGCTTTAGTTGAGCTCTAATCAGAAGGACTCTGAGGCATAATCTCGGAGACAGGAACTGGTTGACAGTCATACTCAGAGAAGAGATCTTGATTTTCTTTCAGAATCAATAATGTTTCTTCCCAAGGATGCCCAATAGCCACCGCCCATCCATCATGACGAGCCCGCTGGAGAAGTTTGATAAATTGTTCCTTTATCTTGGGCGATGATACTTCATTATCGAGAAATATTTTACGATAGGATGTTGGTATATTTAGTGATTTGGCAATTTGATAGGCTACTGATTGGTTGGTGGTGCGGCTATCAATAAAAATTAACCCCCTTTTCTTAATCTCTTGGAGAATGATGGTCATTAACCGGGGATTGGAGGTTATTAGCGAACCTTGATGATTGTTAACCCCAATGGCATAAGGAATATTTTGGAGACAATCATTAATGAAAGCTACTATTTCCGGAGTCGCCATTTGGGAATGAATCATAGACATTGAAGAAGAGGGGGAATTCCCATGGGAATTATTATTTCCAGGGAGGGGTTCAAGGGGCAGATGAAGGAGGACCTCTAACCCGTATTGATGGGCCAATTGAGCTGTTTCTTGAGCAAATTGACTATGGGGGAGAATGGCAATGGTGACTGGGTAACCTAGGCGACAAATGGAATCAATGGCCTTTAAACTATTGCCCATATCATCGATAATAATAGCTACTTTATTTTGTCTCTTAATTTGAGTTAGGGAGGAAGAAAGAGTTTTTCTTGACCTCAGAAGGCGAAGGGGACTTTGAAAAAGGATAACCACTTTATTTTGGTCACGGGTAATATTCCATAGATGATAGGAAGTTGTCCCGAGCTGGTGTTGTTCAATAAGGGGGGAGCCATATTTCTGGCTAGCCAATTGCTTTTTCAGGGAGGGGACTAATTGGGAATACTCGTGAGCTGGAAGATTAACCAACACATGAAGGGTATTTTGATTATCTAGATGAGATTGAACAGCGTCTTTGGGTACTCCCAGGCGGAAAAGGGTCGACAGAATGACATCGGCCAGAGAAGGAGAAATATAAGTTGAAGAAGAAGTCTTGGGCTGGGAGAGAGAAGAGCGAAAAAAATAAGATGATTGTCTTTGTTTAGAGGCAATATAATCGAGGGTAATAATACAGAAAAGAGAAAGGGCACCGAGGAAAAAAACAATTGTTTGTTTTTTCTTGGTGAGATTTTTCGGTTGTAAACCCAAAGTTTTATGGCCCCGGATTGTCGTTGTTCTGGTTAATTAAACGTAAAGTTGCTTGGATATAATCTTGCGGAGTTCTTTCCTGGGGGTCTAATTCAATGGTTGGGTGAAGACCGGTTAACCAGAATTTTTCCTCCTTCGAAAATTGAAATACAGCTGTAGTTAAAAGCAAAGCGGTTCCGTCATCGAAGGGAAACAATCTTTGCTGGCCAACTAAGCCAGGGGTTTTAGTTCCCACAACAAGAGCATTTCGGTATTTTTGGAGGCTGGCCGCGAGAAGTTCCGCTGGTCCTATGGTGGCCTGATTGGTCCAAATGATCAAGGGAATATCGGGAATTTTCACTGGAGAAGGGCAACTTACATATTGGAAAGGCTGGTTTTTTTTCTGGAAAAATCCGACTTGATTGACCTGGATGAAGTTATCAAGAATTTTGATGGCTTCTGAGTTTTCCCCTTCGGAGCAATTCCGCAAATCGATCACCAAGGGCTTAGTTGAGTGACTTAAACCAGGTAGGATCTCTTGTTCAAAAATCTGGGAAACTGGTGAGTAAAAATGGAGAATCTGCAAATTATTGGTTTTTTTATTTAGAGGGGAGAGCTTTAGAGGAGGGTTCTCTCTCCGTTTGAGAGTAAGATTAAATTTTAATTTTGTATTTTGTCGGAGCACATCCAGTTCGACACTTTGCGCTTTCTTGTCTTTAAGGGCTAAGTTAGTCTCCGTCATGCTCCAGCGGACAGTTGGTTGGCCATTTATCGAGGTGAGGAGATCACCTGTCTTTAAACCCGCTTCCATCGCTGGGGAGTCGTCCTTAATCCCAATGACAAGAGGAAAAGATCCGTATCTCTTATAAACAATTAGACCCGAATCGAAAATTGGATCTGATTTAAGAAGGGATAGTCTTTGGAGAGAGGCTTGACTGAGATAGCTGGAGAGAACATCAAGGGAATCAACTAAACCTTGGTAAGCTCCTTCCATAGCTTTCTGGGGATCTGGCTCGTCGACATAGTCTTTTTGGATGAGCTGAATGGTTGTTTGGAAGAGATTAAAATCGGACGATTTGTTATTTTTAAAAACAAATCCGGGGAATATCCCCCGGTGAAAGAAAAAAATTAAAGTGCAAGTGAGAAGAAAAAAAAGAATTATTTTTATTTTCTTGGGATTCATTATCTTCCTTATTTTGAAAAAATTGAATTATTATTCTACCATCTTCTTCTCAGCCATTTCAAGGGGTTGAGCGGCTTGGTCTTGAATCGCAGCTCAAAATAAAGAGCAGGACCAATTAGTGAGTCTGACTCTCCGACCAAGGCGATTGGTTGACCAGCTTGAACAATATCGCCTTTATCCACTAGAAATTCAGAACAATGGCCGTATAAGGAATAATAAGCCAGCCCGTGGTCAATGATAATTAGATTACCGTAGCCTCGAAAGTAGTCACAATAAACTACTGAACCGTCATGGATAGCTTTGATGGGGGTGTTATCGTGAGCGGCAATTTCAATCCCGTTGTTCATGACCAAAGTGTTAAACCGGGGATGACGTTGGATGCCAAAATTGGTCACAATTTTACCTGAACAGGGCCAGGGAAGTCGCCCCTTTTTTTCGTAAAGAGGAATGATCTGGAAGGGAAGTTTAAGTTGGTCTTTTTCAATTTTTTCGATTAATCTTTTCAGTTGTTGTGCCTGTTCATTTAGTTCTTGCAAAGTTTGGAGATAAGATTTTTGGTTAGTTTCAATCCTTCTAATCAAGGCCTTTTTTTGTCTTTCTTGCTGACGAAGTTCGGCTTCTTTTGTTTTTGATTGCTGCCAAAGAGATTGGAGTTCATTTTTCTTGTTTTCTAAGTTGGTCTCAGCTTCTTCTAGTTTATGGAGGGATTCAAGATATTGATGGATGATCTTTTGCTGATAATCAGCCAAAAGAGACAAGTGGTGTTCTTCGCTTAAAATTTGGCTTAAATTATCGGCCCGCAGGAAAAAATCGAGAAGACCTGGTTGCCCAGATTTATAGATTACTTTTAAGATTTGACCCAAAGCTTTATTTTGTGAATTTAGTTCTTGGCGGAGAAGAGGTATTTTGGCCTTTATTTGAGATATTTCTTGGTCGGTTTGATCAATTTTGGTTTGATAGAGAGTAAGTTCTTTCCGAAGCATCCTTTTTTGGAGGGTAATTTGACTTAGTTCCGAAAGGAGAGAGTTTTTTCTTTTTTCTTCTTGTTGAAGGCGGCTTTTCAAGTTAGCAATTTCTTGACGCAGTTGGGCAAGCTTCTTTTGATAATCAATTGGCTGTTCAAAGGTGCTAGTACTTAGAGGGTTAAGCAAAAAGCTAAGCCCGAGCAAAACACAGATTGTCTTTCCGAAGAACTTGCTTTTTTTGGCGGGCCAAAAAGTCGACAAGAAGTATTTCATTTTCTAAAAATATAGATAATACCACCTATTATACCCAAAATGAGCATAAAAATGACATCTATTAAGGAGAAGGTAAAAGCTATGGCCGGGGAAATCGAGTAAAAGCCAAAAATTTCTATGTAAGCTCCCTCTCTTAATCCTAAGCCGTTAATGGTCACCGGAATTGTTAGCAGAAGCAGCACAATCGGTACAAAGATGAAGTAATCAAGTAAGGGAATGGATATTTTCAGGCTTAGTCCAATCAGATAATAATGAAGAATGACATTTATTTGCAGGAGTAAAGCCCAGAATAAGGCTTGAGCCAAACGAGCAGGGTGGTGGCGAAAAGAGCGACCAGTTTTTTGGAATTCGATGATCTTTTTTTTGATGGTCTCAATTTTCCCTGCTTTAGGCCAAGATTCGACAAATTTCTGAGAGAGCGGAAAGAAAAAGATAATGATTAACAATAACCCTCCGCTGCCAAGCCCCAAGGCTAGCCAAATCACCGGAAATCGGGAAGCCATCTCAATTCTGGTTAAGGAAGCGATAAGCCCAAAAGCCAGAAGGATTAAAATTCCTGAAAGCCGCTCGACAAGAATGGTCGCTGTGGATTTGATTAAAGAATGAGAATAGCGACGGCTATCCCAGATGCGAACAACATCACCTCCAAATCTGGTAGGAAGAAAATTGTTGAAAAAAGTCCCGACTAAATATGACTTAATTAGAAACAAAAGAGGGACTTTATCTCCCTGGGCAGCCATCAAAATTTGCCACCGGATGGCGCTGAAAATTAGGCCTAGCGCATGAAGCGAGAAGGAAAGAAGAAGCCAGGGAATGATGACTCCTTTGAGGGTAACTCCGACTTCTCGGAGAGAAACTTTAAAGCAAAGCAGCAAAATGAGAATAGTCAAGCTGAAGACCAGCTTGAAGATGAAAGAAAAATTTTTAAATCGCATGCTTGGTCGTTGTTTATTGCCTCTCCTCAGACTCTCACTGCTGGATTAGGATGCGGATGAACACTAAAATCAGAATGATGGCCAAGGGAGCTAAAAATTTTATGTTGAAAATCCACAGGGGTTTTAGGCGAAAGGATTTGTTCCCGGAGGAAATTTCTTGGAGAGCTTTAGCCACTCCCCACGAGTAGGCCAGGAAAATGGTAATGAATAATCCTCCCACGGCTAACATTATATTCCCAAAGATTAAGTCCATTTTCATCATGAAATTAGTTTTTGTTATCCAGGGAAGAGCCCCATTGGAGAGAGCCGAAGGGATTCCTAAAATAAAAGCCGCCCCCCCAACAATAAGAGCAGCCTTCTCTCTTTTCCAATTATGTTCATCAACCAAAAAAGCTGTCGGCACTTCTAAAAGAGAAATGGTTGAAGTAAGAGCGGCCACGAGCAGGAGAACAAAAAAGAATAGCCCAAAGATATAACCTCCCGGGAGTTTGGAAATAATTAAGGGAAAAACCTGGAACATTAATCCCGTGCCCACCTGAAGTCCTTCGAGGTTATTCGTTGCGGAAAGAGTCGGGAAAATAATTATGCCGGCTAAAAAGGCTACCAGAGTAGTGGAAAAACACACCCAGCCTGCTGAGGAAACCAGGTTTTCTCGTTTGGAAATATAGCTTCCGTAAGTCATCATGGTCCCCATCCCCAAGCTGAGGGAGAAAAAGGCTTGGCCCACCGCAAAGAAGAGAACTTTGGGATCAATTTTGGTCAATTCGGGCTTTAAATAAAAAGCCAGTCCTTTGCCAGCACCAGGTAAGGTAAGAGCTCTGATGGCCAAGAAGATAATGAGAGCAAAGAGCAAGGGCATTAAAATTTTAGACCATCTCTCAATTCCTCCCTTGACTCCTTTGGAAATAACGAAAGTGGTCAGGCCGATGATGATGAGCAAACAAAAGAGAACTTCCAAAGGATTGGCAGCAAAAGAGGAAAAAATATGGTCAGAAAGCTCCCAAGTGACTTCTCCCCGGAAAACTCCAAATAAAGTTTTGTAAAAATAGCCAAAGGCCCATCCGGCCACCACGGAATAGTAAGAAAGAATGAAAACTCCCGTTAGAACTCCCATGTAACCGACCAATTTCCAAGGTGTTCCGGGCTTGATAGCATTAAAGGCTCCGACGGGATTACGCTCGGTATGACGGCCAATGGTCAATTCGGCCAACATAACCGGAAAACCAATAAAGAAAACAGCCAAAATATAGGCAAGAACGAATATAGCTCCTCCATTTAAACCTACCATGAGAGGAAAACGCCAAATGCTTCCCAGTCCGATAGCTGAGCCGGAAGCAGCAAATATAAAAGCAATCTTTGAGCCCCAATTTCCCCGAGCGGATTGCTCTACACTGCTCATTTGTCACTCCTTATGGAAGTCTAAAATCGAGATATTATTACCACAATCACCCTCGCTTGTAAAAGAATTTAGCATCTCTTCGTTAAACTCTAAAGAGCCTTATGCTAAGATATTTACCTAGAAGAAGATGGCAAGAAATTCCAATTGGTTAAATTCAAGGCAGGCTTTGACCCTTCTTAACGATATCATTGAAGATGCTCTGGCGGCAGTTAGTCCTTTAAGATTGATCGGCGATTCTCTCCGGAGAGGAGATCACTGTCTGGTCATTAATGATGAAAAAATTGATTTGACCCCATTCCAAAAGTTCTGGTTAGTAGCTATCGGCAAAGTCGCTCCCTATCTCACCTCAGCTTTTCTGGAACACGTAAACTTGCCCTTGGCGGGAGGAATCTGTCTTTACCTGCCTCCTAAGCCGGATGAATTTTCCTCTCTCCGTCTCCTCCCTTCTTCCCATCCACTTCCCTCTCGCAAAAGTGTCCAAGGAGCGCGGGAAATATTGTCGCTAGTCAGTTCCTTAGGGGAAAGCGATTTATTAATAACGCTAATTTCTGGCGGTGGATCAGCTCAACTTACTTTGCCGCTAGCCGGGATTTCTTTAGCCGCGAAAAAGAAGATTACGCAAGAATTGATGAAAGCTGGGGCGAATATTCGTGAATTAAATACGGTAAGAAAGCATCTTTCGGCGATTAAAGGTGGTCGCTTAGCCCAAGCTGCTTATCCGACGCAGATAATAAACCTGGTTGTTTCCGATGTCATCGGCAATGATTTGGAAGTTATTGCTTCTGGGCCTACTTGGTTTGATTCTTCGACTTATGAAGATGCTTATCTTGTTCTCCGTCAATATGAGCTTTGGGATTCTAGCCCTTTATCGATTAAAAGGGTGATTGAAAAAGGCCGGCAAGGTCTCTTGACCGAAACTTTAAAACCAGGTGATAAGGTTTTTTCCCGAGTAAAATCATTTATTATCGGAGACAACATAGTGGCTCTAAGGGCCGCCCAGGCCAGAGCTGCTCGCCAAGGATGGCAGTCGATAATCGTTTCCAATCAAGACCAAGGCGAAGCTCGCAACACAGCTCGAAACTATGCGGGACTATTAGCTTCCCTGATGGATTTGGAGCGGAGTTTTTCCCGGCCCCTTCTTCTTCTCAGTGGTGGAGAACTGACCGTCACTGTGCAAGGGAAAGGAAGAGGAGGCCGGAACCAAGAATTTGCCTTAGCCATGCTGCTAGAGATGAAAAAGTTGGGAATGGAGCAAGGGAATTGGCTAGTCGTTAGTGTCGGAAGTGATGGTCGCGACGGCCCAACAGATGCTGCTGGAGCTTGGGTTGATGGTCGAACGTGGGAGAAAGTAAAACAACAAAATCTCTCCCCCCAAGAATTTCTTCAAGAGAATGATTCTTACAATTTTTTTAAAAAGCTAAGGCAATTAATTTATACGGGTCCCACGCAAACCAATGTGATGGATTTGCGGTTTTTCTTGCTGTGGTAATCCGTTATTTAGGATTGATTCATTACCAGCAGGCTTGGTGAGCTTCAATGGTTGGGCCCCAAAAAATTTTACTGCTTTGCTGAGGAATATCCTCGAAGTTGTTTTTGTTTTTTTGATGCCCTGAATTGAATTGTGATATATTAACCATAGATAGAAGTAACTTGATTATAAGTAAAGTCGAAATAAGTAATGGTTTCCCCTGCGGAGGAAAAAGATGAAAGATGAGATAAAAAATAAACTGAACAGTTTTTTTGAAGACATCCGGATAATCGAACAGAGCCAGGAAGAAGCGAAACTTGAGTTTGAACAGTTTTGTGAGTTCATTGCCGAACCTGCTTTTGAGGAGTTAATTGAAGGATTAGAAGAAATGGGAAGCAAAGCAAGAATCATTAAAAGTCCTCGCGAGTGGATCTTAATTAGAATTAACTTCAATTTTAGTCAACCAATTGTTTTTGAATATAAACTTGAATTGATACCCAAAACTGTCCGGTTGAAATTAAATCAAATAGTCCGCTACCGGCTGGCTAAAGAGAGGGAATGGCAAGAGAGAGTTGAGCTTTTCCAGCTCGAATCCCAAGAAAAAGATCTAATAAAAATAGATAAAAATGTTCTCCTAGCGAATTTTCTTAAAACTTGTCAGGAGCATCTCTTCCGTTTTGTCACATCGCCAACCCTTTAAAAAGACTAGATTAGAGACCATCTAATCGAGTAAGGCCATATTTACGGGCTAAGTGAAGAGCTTGCCGAAATTCTTGAGAGGTTATCCGGCGCTGGAGAGGAGAATCGAAGGGGATATCTCCCCAAGGGTGATATTGATCCATGATGTTGATATAGGTGTTAATTGAAATTTCCTGAGCTAAAAACTTCATCACTTTTTCAGATCCGGCTAGATTTTCCGGAAGAATAAGATGACGAACTAAAAGGCCTTTTTCCGCAATTCCTTCCTTATTGATAACTAAATCACCAACTTGGCGATGCATTTCTTTTATTGCCTGGCGAGCTCGCTCAGGATAATCAGAGGCTTGAGAATATTTTTGAGCTGCTTGACAGCTAGTGTATTTAAAATCAGGCATATAGATGTCAACTATTCCTTCTAAAAGGCGAAGGGTGTCTACTGAATCGTATCCTCCGGTATTATAAACGAGGGGAAGAGAGAGACCTAGTTTAACAGCGATCTCCAGTGCTTTGAGAATTTGCGGAACGAAGTGGGTAGGAGTTACCAGATTTATATTGTGACAGCCAAGGAGTTGAAGTTGCAGCATCATCCGGGCTAGGGTTTCAAAACTAATCTCTTGCCCTTCAGCTCCATGACTAATGGAGTAATTTTGACAATAGAGGCAATAAAGGTTACAAAAAGAAAAGAAAATGGTTCCCGAGCCATGGCGGCCGACTAATGGTTTTTCTTCCCCGAAGTGAGGGGCAAATGAGGCTACTCGCGGTAAGAATCCCGCCCGGCAAAAGCCGGTTTCTCCCTTCAGGCGATTAACCCGACATTGACGGGGACAGATGGTGCAATTTTCGAGCCGAGAGAAAGCAAGGTGGATTTTTTCTTCCAAAATACCTTGCTTATAGCTCTCGATATAACTTGCTTTCATCAGGTTTTGACTTGTTGGTTAATCTGGCTAACAACTGGTTATGGTTAAAACTATCGCCCTTGTTTTAACTAGGTTTTAATATAAATTGGTTATTGCTGATGGTCAATAGGTGAGCGAGGGAAGAGTGGGGGGGAAGAAATTTGGAAATGTTTTTTTCCTCAGGCGAGAAGGCTTGAATAAAAAATTTTTTTTAATATTATTCTTTTAAATATTATTCTGGAAAAGTAAAGGATATGATGGTTATCTTGACAAGGGATTTCGGAGTTAAAAATAAGGATTATGTCTGGGAAAGGTAAGCACCAAAATGACCGCCATTTACTTTTTTGGCCCATCTCTCTTTTTGAAGATATTCCTGGTTTGATTTCTGGTTTTGGAACTCGCTACTTAACCAAGAAGAAACTTGAATCAATGTCGGCTCTTTTAGCTCTAAAACTAGTTTTTATCGATCAAATCCACTCGGATAAGTTCCAGTTTATTGATTCTCACGGAGGACAATTACTGGCGGGGGATGCTTTAATCACCAGAGCGGCGGGTTTGTTGCTTTGTGTCCGGACCGCCGATTGCCTGCCGGTTTTAATTGTGGAGCCAAAAACACAAGTAATTGCTGCTGTGCACTGTGGATGGCGAGGAACAGCTCAGCAATTATTATTGAAAGTAGTAAATTTCATGATTAATGACCTTCGCTGTGCTGGCGAAGATCTGCTTTTTGCTTTTGGTCCACGAATATGTGGACATTGTTACGAAGTTGGTCAAGAAGTGAGGAAGGCTTTTGCCAACCAGTCGACTAAATTTATCGGTTTCCATTCCCATCGCCAAGGAGAAAGAAAATGGAATTTTGACTTGCTTGAGGCTAATTTAGCTCAACTAAGAGAGGCAGGGGTGAACAGGGAGCAAACTGAAGTTATCGACCAATGCACATATCACCATTCTGATTGGTGGTCATACCGTAAAAATGGGTTGCAGGCAGGAAGGCTTTTTAATTTTATTGGCTGGAGGACAGAAAAAGCCTGACGACGAATTGCTTTTTTGCTTCAAATTAGATAATTTAGGTTCATCCCAATAATAAAAGTAGGAAATATAATATAAATCGATGAATAACCGAACAAACAAATGGCAAAATATGTATATGAAAGTAGCCACTAATAAGAAAATAAGTATTGGACCCAGGTAGGAAAAAATAATTACGGATTAATTTCGGTGAGTGAAGTAGATTTTTTTCAACAAAAGGAGAGAGGCATTGAGAGCTGATATTGACCTTCATCTCCATTCTAATAAAAGTAGCGATGGGGAATATTCCCCCTCTGAATTAGTCAAAATGGCTTATGAAGTGGGACTAAAAGCAGTGGCCATTGCTGACCATGACACAGTGGCCGCTTACCCGGAAGCTCTGGAAGCGGGAAAGAAATGGGGAATAGAGGTCATTCCTAGTGTTGAAATTACCACCATTTATGAAGAACGCGAATTTCATCTGCTGCTTCCCTTTGTTGATTGGAGATCCTCAATAGTCCAGGATTTAATTCAAGAAGTTGATTTGAGGCGTCGCCGGGAAGCGAAAGCGAGAGTAGAAAAACTTCGGAGCTTAGGTTTTGATCTTACTTGGGAAGAAGTAGTCCAAGCCACCGCTCCCTTCCCGCCCCTGGGAGTAACCATTGCCCAAATATTGTTAAAGAAAAAGAATTTAAATCTAGATCCCCGGTTAAAAAAATATTATAAGGAAGGCAACCGGGCTCGAGCTCCTTATCTTTTTTATTGTGATTTTTTCATGGAAGGCCAGCCGGCCTATGTTCCCCGGCAAAATATTAATCTTTTGGAAGTGCTAGAAATGGCTCCAGCTACTGGATCTGTTCCTGTCTTGGCTCACCCGGGGGCTTATTTTCAGCGGACAACAAGGGAAGATTTGGTCTTGTTCCGCTCCAAGGGATTGGAGGGTTTGGAGGTCTTTACTTCTTATCATAACGACGAACAAACCCAGTTCTATTGGGAATTAGCTGATGAATTAGATTTGGTTCCCACGACTGGATCTGATTTTCATGGTTATTATAAACCTCATGTTCAATTAGGAGTAATCAAGGGAGTGGGTTACGAATCAGTGTTAAAATTAAAACAAAGGAGACCATGAATGGCTTTAAATTGGTTAGATATTATCTTACTGGTTATTTTAGGCCTTTTAGTCGTTCTCGGTCTAGCTAAAGGTTTTCTCCGGCAATTTTTAGGATTAGTTGGGATTGTAGTCGGTTTTATCCTGGCTCTCTCTTTTTATCCGGAAGTGGCCAGTTTTTGCCAAAATTTCATCCGTCCTTATGTTCTCACAGAATTCTTGGCGTTTTTACTGATTTGGGGGGTTGTGGTTCTATCAAGCTATTTGTTAGCTTATCTGCTGGCTAAGGCCCTCAAAGGGCCGATTAAATTATTTGACCGTCTTCTGGGAGGCGTTTTAGGTTTACTAAAAGGGGTCTTAGTTTGTGGAATTCTTCTGCTGGCTTTAGTTCTTTTCCCGGTTAATCCTAAAGCCGTGGAAGAATCACGGATTGCGCCCCTTTGTTTAACGGTGACTAAAGGAATAGTTTGCTTGATACCTCAAGAATTAAAGGATAAATTTGATAAAGCTTATCGACAGCTTATGCCTTCTCAAAAAAGACAGGAAAGAGGCCAAAATGAGCGAAGAATTTAAAGCACTAACGATTCATCAAAAGTTGGAGATTACCATTCAAGAAATGATTGACCGCCAAATTGCTCTTCACGAAGCTCTGGCTGAAGTTGAATTGATTTTTTTGCAATTAGCCGAAAAAAAGTATAAAGGAAAAAAGGTTAAAATGGCGGAAGCATTGGGAATTCACCGCAATACACTCCACCATCTCCTCAAAAAACACCGGTTTCATCGCTAAAACTAGCACTTAAACTATTAGACTGCTAATTTTTTAATCTTAACTACTTGACAAAATCTTTATTTTTAGTTATATTAGCACTCTCGCATTTAAATTGCTAAATTTCAATAATTCAAGGAGGTTCAGATGAAGGTTTTACCCTTACATGACCGAGTTTTACTCAGACGAATTGAGGAAAAAGAGGTTAAAAAAGGAGGGATTATCATCCCGGATACAGCCAAGGAAAAACCCCAAGAAGCAGAAGTGGTGGAAGTAGGTGAAGGACGAGTCAACGATGATGGAAAAGTTGTTCCCTTAAAAGTTAAAAAGGGTGACCGAGTTCTTATTGGGAAATATAGTGGAACCGAAGTTACTATTGATGACGAAGAATATGTAATTGTCCGGGAAGAGGAAATTTTAGCCAAAATTACTGACTAATTTAAGTTAAAGGAGGAAAGAAATGGCCAAACAAATCACCCTTGGAGAAGAAGCAAGACAAGCTCTTTTAAAAGGGGTTAATACGTTAAGCAATTTAGTCAAAGAGACCTTGGGTCCCCGGGGAAAGAATGTTGTTATTGAAAAAAAATTTGGTTCTCCCCTAAGCACCAAGGATGGGGTAACCGTAGCTAAAGAAGTCGAATTAAAGGAGCCTCTAGAAAATATGGGTGCTCAACTCGTCAAAGAAGTCGCTTCCAAAACTTCCGATGTGGCTGGCGACGGGACAACTACTGCCACGGTATTGGCTCAGATTATTTTTGCGGAGGGCCTCAAGCACGTCACCGCTGGTCGAAACCCTATGCTGATTAAAAAGGGTATTGATCAGGCAGTGGAGAAGGTTGTTGACCACCTCAAGAACATGAGCCAGGAAGTAACGGGGGATATGATTGCCAATGTCGGAGCTATCTCGGCTAACAATGATGAATCAATCGGTAAAATAATTGCCGAAGCAATGGATAGAGTAGGTAAAGATGGTGTGATTACCGTTGAAGAAGCCAAAGGTTTAGAGACAACGATGGAAGTTGTGGAAGGAATGCAGTTTGATCGCGGTTACCTTTCTCCCTATTTCATCACTGACCCCGAACGGATGGAATGTGTTTTGGAGAATCCGCTCATTTTGCTGCATGAGAAAAAAATAAGCAATCTGCGAGAGTTTCTACCTTTACTGGAGAATGTGGCCAAGATGGGACGACCATTAGTGGTGATTGCTGAGGATGTAGAAGGTGAAGCTTTAGCCACTCTGGTGGTTAATAAATTAAAAGGGACTTTCTCTTGTGCCGCAGTTAAAGCTCCCGGATTTGGTGACCGAAGAAAGGCCATGTTGGAAGATATTGCTATTCTAACTGGTGGAAAAGTTATTACTGAGGATATCGGAGTTAAACTTGAAAATGTCACTGTTGATTGGCTGGGTGAAGCGAAAAAGGTAGTTATCGATAAAGATAACACGACCATCGTTGAAGGAAGAGGCAAAGCTGAAGATGTCCAAGCGCGGATTAAACAGATTAGAGTTCAGATTGAAGAAACAACTTCTGATTATGACCGGGAAAAACTTCAGGAACGACTGGCCAAATTGGTAGGCGGAGTTGCCTTAATTAAAGTTGGTGCGGCGACTGAAACTGAGTTGAAAGAGAAAAAAGCTCGGGTCGAGGATGCTATGCACGCCACTAAAGCCGCTGTCGAAGAAGGAATTGTTCCTGGAGGTGGAGTTGCTCTTCTGCGGTGCCAGAAAGCTCTTGAGGACTTAGAATTAGATAGCGATACGCAGATTGGAGTTAACATTGTCCGACGAGCTCTTGAGGAACCAATGCGCCAGATTGCTTCCAATGCTGGGCATGAAGGTTCTATCGTAGTGGAGAAAGTGAAAGAATTGGAGCCAGAATTTGGCTTTAATGCCTTAACTGAGACCTATGAAAATATGATTAAAGCCGGAGTTCTTGATCCCACTAAGGTAGTGCGCACAGCTTTGCAGAACGCAGCTAGTATTGCGGGATTGTTACTGACTACTGAAGGTCTCGTTTCCGAAATTCCCGAAGAAGATAAGGGCCCCAAATACCCCACTCCACCCAGTGATATGTACTAATTCTGACCATAATTAAAAAAAGGCCTTACGCCAGAAGACGTAAGGCCTTTCTTTTTTTTGAGAGAGGAGTATGGTATAAATCTTCTTGTGCTAAAATCTCTTGATCGTTATCTTTTAAAAGAGCTGCTCTCCCCTTTTTTTCTGGGGTTATTGGTCTATACCTCTGTTCTCTTGATGAATCAGATTCTTCTTCTTGGCGAGATGTTTATTTCCCGAGGCATTCCTTTACCAATTATTCTGCAATTGATGATCGAGCTTCTTCCCTCGGTTTTAGCGTTTACTCTACCCATGGCCGTGCTGATGGGGATTTTGGCTGGGTTGAGTCGTTTGTCGACCGACTCGGAAATCATTGCTTTTAAAACTCTAGGGATTAGCTACTCCCGGCTTTTTCGTCCACTAATAGTATTTGCAGGTGGGGGCTGGCTGTTGACTTCTTTGTTTACTCTCTATCTTGCCCCGTGGGGAAATTACCAATGGGTCAAGACTTTAAGTTCTTCCCTTTTGACTCGAGCCCAAATTCAGATGAAACCCCGGGAATTTAATGAAGCGATCCCCTCACTTGTGCTGTATATCCAAGATATTTCTCCAGAAGGAGAGTGGAAAAACATCTTTCTTTATTCAACCAAAAAACCTAAAGAACCACAACTTATCTTGGCTAAAAAAGGTGAATTTCTAATTCTTGAACAAAAGGATCGAGCCATTCTTCGTTTAGTAGAGGGGACGATTAATTCTTTTCCCCTAGCGAAACCGGAAAAATATTATCGATTGACCTCTTTTTCGTTATATGAGGAAGAAATTGATATTAGCAATTTAATTCCCCAGATATCCTCTGAGAAAAGGGTGCGAGAAAAGACAATTACTGAGTTATGGCGGGATCAACGTCAGCTTCGCCAAGAAATCAGCTTGAATTTAAAGGAAGAAAAGAATCGCTCATTATTTCAGATTAAGCAAAAGGCGTATCGTCTCCATCAAATTGAAGTTCATAAAAAGTTCGCTTTGCCGGTGGCTTGTCTTGTTTTTGCCTTGCTTGGTTTGCCTTTAGGGGCTTCGACGAGAAAGGGAGGGCGAACTAGCGGTTTTACCCTCAGTCTGATTATTATTGTTAGTTATTATGTTCTGATTACCGCGGGAGAAAAAATGGCGGTTGATAGCCGGATCCCTGTTTGGTTGGGCATTTGGGGAGCTAATCTCATTTTTGGCTTCTTGGGACTGGCGTTATTTTGGGGAGCTTTAAGAGAAATTCCAATCAATCTGTTTACACCCCTGGTTGATTGGGGAAAAGAAAAACGGGTTTTAGTCGAGTTGCCTTCCTCAGGAAAGAGGAATGTAGTGAGGGCTTTGCCCGGCAAAATAATAACTATTCTTGATTATTATGTGCTTCGCCGTTTTCTTTATCTTTTCACTTTAATTTTTTTGGCTTTAATAATTTTATTTGTGATTATAACTTTCTTTGAAAGAATAGACCGGGTTTATGAACACCAAAAGCCTTTGTCACTTTTCTTGCGCTATATTTGGTTTCGCCTGCCGGAGTTTATTCATTACGTTTTGCCGATGGCCGGCTTGACCGCTGCCCTTCTTACCCTGGGATTGATGTCTAAATTTAATGAGATAACCGCTGTCAAGGCTTGTGGGATTAGTCTTTATCGGTTGATTATCCCCCTTGTTATTCTCGGAATTGTTTTCAGTGGAGTTTCATTTTATCTTCAGGAACACATTCTGCCGGCCGCGAGTAGGAAACAGGAGCAGCTTTGGAGTAAGATCAACGACCTTCCCCCGCGAACTTATTCCCAGATTAACCAACGCTGGTTAATGAGCAGAAGCGGAAAGAAAATGTATTACTATCGCTACTTTGAGCCATTGCAGGCGACGTTCAGTCAACTTATGATTTTTGAGTTTAATGAGTTAGATTGGTCTCTCCGGCGGCAATGGTCGGCCCGCAAAGCGATTTGGAAAGAAAACAAATTGGTTCTTAGTCAAGGCTGGGTTAGGGAATTTAATCAAAACCAAATAATTTCCTTCCGTGAGTTTGAAAAAGGAGAGATTAGCCCCGTTGAAGATAAATCTTATTTCATCAAGGAAAAAAAGATTCCGGAACAGATGACTTTTAAAGAATTGAAAAATTACATCCGCGAGGTTCAAGCTCGCGGATTTGAATCGCGGCCCTTTAAGGTCGACTTCCAGATGAAATTTTCTTTTCCTTTAGCCTGTTTAATCATGATCCTTCTCGCCTTGCCTTTCTCTTTTTCTATGGGACGACGCGGGGCATTGGTTGGTTTGGGAATAAGTGTTATTATTGCGATGATTTATTGGGGAGCAATTGGAATTTTTCGCGGCTTGGGGTACATAGGCTATCTTTCGCCCTTTTTGGCTGCTTGGGGGCCACCCCTTTTATTTGGAACGTTAGCCTTTTATTTGATTTTTTCTCTACGAAGTTAAAGAGAGTAAGAGGGAAGAGCTTACATTTTATATTTACCCAAATCTTCGGGTTTGAGACTTTCGAGCCACTTTTTTAACTTTTCTGAAGATTCAAGATCTTCAGTTGATTTAAAGCTGTGAGCTTTACGGACTACTTCTTCTTCGACAAAGATCGGGGCATCCACTCTAAGGGCAAGGGCAATGGCATCAGAGGGGCGAGAATCGATGATATAGTTTCTATCCTTGGTTCGACAATAAATTAAAGCATAAAAGGTGTTATCACGAACATCGTTAACCAAAATTTTTTCCACGGTTATTTCTAGTTCGTCGAGGATGTTTTTAAGCAGATCATGAGTCATGGGTCGCGGAGTGACGATATTTTCAATTTTAAGAGCGATGGCGTTGGCTTCAAAAACTCCAATCCAAATGGGTAAAAGGCGCTCGCTATTCTTGTCTTCCAAGACAACAATCGGCATCTTAGAGATAGGGTCCACAACTAATCCCTTGATCTTCATTTCAATTTCCATCGCTTCCTCCGTCTTAACCTAAATATAAGTTTGGCCCTTCTAGTTGTCAAGGTAAACAGGGATTAAAAAATTATTGTCCATTTTTTCTTGTCAATCTTGAGAAGGTAAATGCTTTTTTCCTTCCGGAAGAATTGGTTGCCGTCGGCGGGAAAAAGGAAAATAATACCTCTAAAAAAGCTTTAATTGAGACGGCTCTTCTGGTTGGTTATTTTCCTCGGCGAACAGGTTTATTTTGCCATAAACACCGTCGTGTCCGGGAACAATGGTGACTTTTCCTTGTCGCATCCGTTCAATTCCCCGGCTTACAAGGGGAGGAGCGAAATGAGACACCTGATCAAGGGGAACTTCGGTTAAGATTCTATGTTCATTTCCTAATTCATGAATGAGCCGAAAATAAACTTCCCAGACACTCCGTGATTCCGCTGATTTACCCAGGGCTTGGCCGATGATTTCATTAAGAGGAATTAGGTGCAGGAAAGGAACTTTTGGCGGAGGATTCTCATCAGGTTTTCGATCAGCCAACTCCTCGACCCGGTGCAATACTCCGATGGTTAGTTTCTTCCCGCAGCGAGGACATAGATAGCGGTGCTGTTTAGTTTCTTCAGGCGAAAAGATGACCTGACAATGGCGATGGCCATCATAGTGGTATTTGCCTTCTTCGGGAAAAAACTCGATGGTATAGAGGAACCGGTCAGGAAGAGGCTGCTTTAAAGCCTTAATAATTCCTTTATAACTTAGCGTAGTATTGAAAACATTTGCCTCTCGACCAATTCGCGAGGGGGAATGAGCGTCCGAGTTGGAGACAAGGGTGTATTTATCTAGGGCTGAAAGACGCCAATTCATCGGTGGATCCGATGATAAGCCGGTTTCCAAGGCGAAAATATGGGGGGTTAATTCTTCGAAACACTCTTCGATGCTGTTAAATCCAGAGTTAGCTCCGAAGAGAGAGAACCAGGGAGTCCAAACATGAGCCGGAATGACCACCGCTTGGGGGGCATACCGAATCACTTTTTTCAAGAATTCCTTGGCGTCCAACCCCAGAATTGGTCGCCCATCAGAATGAAGGTTTCCGATCCCGCTTAGCGAATTATTCAAGGCTTCAGCTGTTTCGAAATCAGGAGCCAAAATGAGAAGGTGAATTTTTCGGACTCGCCCCTTTTTGGAATAGATGAAACTTATTTCTGTAGTCAGCATAAAAAGAACATCATCGGGTGAAATTTTAAATGATTTAAGAAAAGGGTCATCAGGCGGAATAATTTTTTCAAGGTAAAATAGACCTTGCCCATTGGGGACTAATTTCTGCTTGGCTAAGAAGAGCCATTCAGGATGGGTGAAATCGCCGGTCCCTAAAACTTTAATTCCTTTAATTTTTGCCCAGTAAGCCAAAGTGTCGAAAGTCATATCTTTAGAAGTTGCTCTTGAAAATTTTGAGTGAAGATGAAGATCAGCCACAAATTTCATTGTTACTCCTGATTATATCTGGAAAAAATTATTAACCTGATCATGTTGTATCTTTCAGTCTAAGCCAAGCTCAGGCTTATTGCAAGACGAAAGTAGATGACTTTGTCTCTAATGGGAACAAAATTAATAAAACCCGCTCTTTCCTCGATGAAAACCAAGAGATAATGCCTTTTCTGACTTATTGTTGATGTGGTGAGAGAGAGGATACGTTTCCACATTTGACATTATTTTCCTCTAAGAATTACCCGCTGGCCTAAATTTATTGAGTCCGGATTAAGTTCAGACTTTTTTAATTTTGAAATGTCAAATATGGAGAGCGGCCTCCCCATTTAGTTAATTGTTGATGTCATTAGATAATAAATTTGGCAAATCTTCTTCTGAGAGGTTGACTAGCGAAGACAAAAGGGAGACTTTAGGCCTGAATTATTGGAATATCAAATAATATTTAATATGTCTTCGTCCAAATTTTTGAATTCAATTCAATTTATTGGATGTATATTAGGGTCTGGAATCGAGGCTGGGAGTTGCTAATTTATTGATATAAATGGAAATAAGTAATTGGCACAATTCTTGCTGTTGATTCTAATTCTAATTCTTAGACAAAACAATTTTAGAAAAAAGGAGGTGATAATAAAGGTAGCTTTTTTGAATTTTGGGTAAGGGTGGGATGATTAATTCATCCCTGGGTAAGGGTTGTGCCTTTTTATTATAATTATTAATAAGAAGGAATAAGGAG
>DQWD01000338.1 GCA_011042725.1 Candidatus Aminicenantota bacterium
GCTTTTCTCTCTTCGGCGCAGGAATTTCCTGTTGATCTATATTTCACCTTTAACCTGGACATAAGTTTCTAATATACCCTAATCAACCAGGAAAATTAAGGCTCTTTTATTCTTCTGCTTGACGGTCTTGATAATAACTTTGATAAAAACGGCGATAATCTAAGCTTTTTTCCTTGATTTTCCGCCACCATTCTTCATGGTGGGTATACCAGTTGACTGTCCTTTGCAAGCCTTCATCAAAAGACACCTGGGGCTGCCACCCTAAACTTTTAATTTTCCCCCAATCCAGAGCATAGCGAAGATCATGCCCGGGGCGGTCTTTGACCAGCCTGATCAAGCTTTCGGGTTTTCCCAGCAGCTGGGTAATCTTGCGGGCTACTTCAATATTAGGGACTTCATTACCAGATCCGATGTTATAAACTTCCCCCGGAATTCCTTTTATCATCACCATCTCCAGAGCCCGGCAATGATCCTCGACAAAAAGCCAATCCCGAACATTGGTCCCCCTTCCATAGAGAGGAAGAGGTTTCTCCTCCAAAGCATTGGTGATAAAAAGAGGGATAAACTTTTCTGGATATTGATAGGGACCATAATTGTTACTCGGCCGGACAATCATCACTGGTTGATGATAAGTGACCCAGTAGGCATAAGCCAACCGGTCGGCCCCGGCTTTACTGGCCGAATAGGGAGAAGAAGGATGCAGAGGGTCATCTTCGGAAAAACATCCTGTCTCTCGACTTCCATAGACCTCATCCGTTGAAACATGAAGGAAAAATTCCAACTGATTATGGCGAGCTACATCAAGAAGAACAAAAGTGCCAAAAACATCGGTTAAAACAAACTCCCCGGCATCAAGGATAGAACGATCAACATGAGTTTCCGCCGCTAAATGAACTACGGCATCAACACGAGGCATTATCTTTTCCACTAACTCACGGTCTCGAATATCGCCTTGAATAAATTCGTAACGAGGATCATTTTCCACGTCGCGCAAATTATCCAAATTGCCAGCATAAGTCAGTTTATCAAGATTAATTATTCTAAGGTCAGAATATTCCTGGAGAAGAAAATGAATAAGATTACTCCCGATAAACCCCGCTCCGCCAGTAATTAGTAACTTCTTGCCCGCCAGAGATCTTCCCTCAGCCATCTTTCCTTCTCCAATCGTAAGGAATATCATTCTGGTGGGGATCCAACCGATATTCATCAGGTTTCTCATAATTATAGACCTCGGTCGGTATGTTGATAACCATGGCCTCCTCCTGGCTCACGCACATCCATCCATGATAAACTCCCGGCGGAACCTGAATTAAAAGGGGATTATGGACTCCTAAATAAAATTGATTCACTTCTCCCTTGGTCGCTGACTCCGGGCGAGAGTCATAGAGAGCCAGCTTGATCATCCCTTGAACACAGGCAATATTGTCAGTTTGTTGTCGATGGAGATGCCAAGCTTTAACCACTCCCGGGTAAGTCGTCGTCATATAGACTTGCCCAAACTTCTGAAACAGCTTATCGTCTGAGCGAAGAATTTCCATCAAGCGCCCTCGCTCGTCGGGAATGACCCTCAATTTTTTGACATATACTCCCTCAATCATCTTCACTCCTTTGCTTCGAAATTATTATTTAAGTCCCACCTCACTCTTTTCTCCCAGCACAAAACGATAAACCTGAGGTTTCGCCTCGCCTCGGTAAACCTTAACGCCGCGGCCAATTAAACTATCGTCAATTCGACCTCCGATATCGGCAATCTCACTTCCTTCCAAGATGATACTATGCTCAATTTCCGTCCGCACCAAGCGACAATTGGCCTGAATCGAAGTGAAGGGACCAATATAAGAATCAATTATCCTGGTGTTCTGACCAATAACCGCCGGACCTCGCACCACGCTGCGGACCACCTTGGCTCCTTTCTCCAAAATCACCTGGCCATTGAGGCGAGACTCGCCATCCACAACGCCTTCAATTTTTCCTTCGATAGATTCTAAGATGAGGCGATTGGCTTCTAAAAGATCTTCGATCTTGCCCGTATCCTTCCACCAACCAGAGACAATATGGGGCTGAACACGATAACCATGATCGACTAGATACTGGATGGCATCCGTAATTTCCAGTTCACCTCGCCAAGAAGGCTTAATTGTTTTAGCGGCCTCAAAAATATAGTGATCGAACATATAAACTCCCACTAAAGCCAGGTTACTGCGGGGTTGTTTGGGTTTCTCCACAAGGCGAATAACTTGCCCATCTTTTAATTCCGCCACCCCAAACATCTGGGGATTAGGCACTTCGGTAAGGAGGATAAGAGCATTGGGTTTTTGATCTTGAAACTCTTGCACTAAAGACTTAATCCCGCTTTTGAGGATATTATCGCCGAGGTACATGACAAAGGGGGTTTGACCCAAATAGTCCTCGGCCACCAAAACCGCATGAGCTAAGCCCAAAGGGGCTTCTTGCTCGATATAAGTTAATTTAACTCCCCACTGCCGACCATCTCCGGCTGCTTCGATGATTTCATCCTTGGTATCCCCGACGACAATACCAATATCCTCAATTCCCGCTTCTTGCAAAGCTTCAATCCCATAGAAAAGAACTGGTTTATTGGCTACTGGCACTAATTGCTTGGCTTGCGTAAAAGTAATCGGTCGTAGCCGGGTGCCTTGGCCACCACTCAAGATTAAACCTTTCATCGGGATAGGGTCTCTGGTTGTTGATTTCATTGATTAATGCCCCCCAAAAAATCTGTTGATTTGCCGATATTACCCAGTCCAAAAGAAATCCGAAACTGAACCTCGGGTTTCTCCCGAAAATAAAATACTCGAAGATCGGCGATAAAATCAAGACATTGATAATGATAGGTAATCAAAGCTCCCAAGTAAAGAAGCTCTTTTTCCTGAAGGTTGAAATCAATCTGGCTTTGGGCCTCAAGAGAAAGAGATGGAATTTTCGCTCCTCCAGAAAATCCAATCTGGTGTCGATTAAATAAAGATTCTGGTCGAAAAGGATTAGAGCTTTTATACCAATTGAGGCGACAAAACCAATCATCCGTGGGAAGTCCCAAGCTAGCACTTACCCTGAGGCTGGAGAAAACATGATAATAAGGATTAAATCCCGCCGAGAAGTCAAGACTCGTATTGCGGCCGGGATAAAAGCGCAGAAAGGCATTAATATCCGAAAAACGAGGGATTTCTCCCTCGACTCGATAAAGCTGCAGAGGGCTTTCCTCTGGGGCTAGATAATAATTTTGAAAAATCCCCAAGGTAAATACTTCCCGAGGCATCCCACTCTGTTTAACCAGAAAGCGGTTAGTCAATCCGTAACGAAGATAATGATTGCGGAGAAAATAGTAAGTGGTAACAATTCTTTCTGAATCACTAATTGGACTTTCATAAACATAAGAGAAAGAGGGTTCAAAAATGTGTTTAAGATAGGGTTCCCCTCCTCGAAAATAAAGCCGGTAAAAAACCGGACCGATAATTTCCACGTTGCCCAGATAATTTTGGGTAAAGAGAGGTTCCGAGGTAACTTTTTTGGAATTGGGAGCATAGGTGTTGAAATAATAGTTGAACTTGGCTGACCCCGAGAGATTAACCGTCAACCAAGGGATTGACGAGAAAGGCACGCTCAAAGTAGGCTGAAAATTCAAGCTTTGAGATTTCTTTTGCTTTCCTTTTTCAAAGGCCGTCTGGTAACCATACTCCCAGCGAATAAAAGAAGAGCCGAAGGAAAAATACAAGGGACCCCAAATATTCATCCTGGTGGAACTAAAGTTTATCTGCGGCAAATAGTAACGAATCACCGAGTTGTCGAGCTGGCGAAAATAAGTCTCAAAACGAGAAGCTCTGACGCTTAAATTGTAATACGACCACGCTCGCGACAGATACACTTGAGAAGTCCGGTTGGAAATCAGAGCCCTCTTAAAATTGTTATCAAATTCCCGCAAGAAATCAAAAGAACTTTGATAATCGACATCAGCTACAAGGTTAAACTGGAAAGGTAAAGGTTGGTTGTGTTTAACTCGGATGATGTAAGCATTATCGGGATACCCCAGTTCTTCAGGAGCAGTAAAATGAAAACCAAACAATCGAACCTCGCCTCCGATCTCAGGAGAAAATAAATAGCGGTATTCTAATCCTCCCCCGAAACCTCGGGCTGAATAATAGTCAAAATTGAAAGTAGCATCCATGTTACGTCGGAGGGACCAGTAAAAACTCTGGGAAAAAGTGAGTCCCTTAACTCCCGAGTATCCTAATTGAGGAGTCAAAAAACCTGTTTTTCTTTCCTCTCCTAAAGGATAACGAAAGTAAGGCCAGTAAAATACTGGAATTTTTTTGAGACGAAATAAAGCCCCCCACATTTCAATATACTCATTTTTTTTAAAATTGGCCCTCGCACAGGAGAAGAGCCAGCGAGGAACAGGTTGGCTACAGGATGTGATCTGAGCCTGGGTGAGATGATAAACTTCGTTGAGATCTCTTTTAATTAACTCGGCTTGATAAAAAATGGTAGGCTGAACCAAACCACGAACTTGGTGGAGCTCGCCAACTTTAGAGTCAAGGTTAAACTCTAGCCTTTCCGCGGAAATAACTTCCTGGGGGAAGTGAAGGACCACATGGCCCTCAGCTACCACATCTTTGGACTCGGTGTCCAGCTCAACCACATCGGCCATGAGTTTTAGGTTTTTATAATGGATTTCCACATTACCCCGGGCGAAAATTCTAGTTTTAACTCGCTCGGTTTGATGGGCTATTATTTTTATCTCTTGGGATGAAAAACAAAAGACAACTTGGTTACTTAGCCAGAGCATGAACACTACCCCAACTAACAAACAAGAAAAAGAAGCCTTCCTCATTGTTTTTCCATACCCTTACTTCTTGGTCATCATCCCGACAAAGACCACTTTACTCCTTGGGTCAAGGCTAAGCCCCGCCTCATTTTTTTATCTGACGCAAAAAATCTTCTACCCTAGCTTTTAATTCTGGACGCTTTATCTTCGGCAAAAGTTCCTCAAATAATTTACGCGCCCGGTCTTTTTCTCCGCAATTAACTAAGGCCACGCCTAAATTAACCGCCGCCACTTCATCTTCGGGGGCGAGTTTTAAAGCTTGCTCAAAACTTCTCACTGCTTCTCGATAGCGACCTAAGTGATTAAGAATGACTCCTTGGAGATTGTAGCCCTGGACTGACGGAGTTTCCGACAGGGTTTGATTGATAACCGTCAAAGCCTCCTCTAATCTTTGGCTCCCGTAAAGAGATTTGGCCCAAGAAAAACTCGCTTCTGGAGTTGGTTTGAGCTGATAAGATTGGCGGTAAGCTTCTTGCGCCTTTTCTTTATCCCCCAACTCTTCGTAGGCCCGGCCTAACCCATAATAAGCCTCGGCCAATTGCGGATTTAAGGCGACAGCTTGCTGGTAATAACCGATGGCTTGGCTTAAATTCCCCTGGTCAAAATAGATTAAACCCAAGAGGTTATAAGCAGCCGAGTGTTCAGGGGCAAGCTCTAAAGTTCTTTGTAGATATTTTAAAGCTTCCTCAGGTAATCCATATCGATAAGCAACCACTGCTTTCTCATATTGATACTCCGGATCTAAGTCTCTGTTGTCACTCTGTTTTTCTCCCGTCGTTGTGCAGCTGCTTAAGCTTAAAACCAAGACAAAAATCAATAACCCAACTTTCCAATAATTCATTATCATTCACCTTGTTTAATATTTATATCATATTCTTAGGCAATCATCACCTTTCGCATTACTTGACAGAATATAATATTAAAGGAATAATAACCGCATCTTTGGCGAAAACATCAGGCAATAATAATGGGCTCACTCAAACCCAAGTGGCGTCGACTTGCCGAACTAAGTTCTCTAGGTTTAATCCTTCCCTCTTCGATTATCGTGGGACTCTTCTTCGGCTATTGGCTGGATAAATTATTCGGCACTCATCCATGGTTACTTTTGGTTTTTACTGTGTTAGGTATTGCCTCAGGTTTAATAAATTTATTGAGAGCAGTGCAAAAAATTAATAAAAACATGCCCCCTCATGAAGAATAATGCTGGCCCCTATTTATTCCTTGATGGATTACGCTGAAAAAAAAGACTAATATACCTTTTAATAGATTTTAAAAGATATTTTAAAGGGTTAAATCAATGGATAAAACAAAAATCTCCCCCAACGGAATTGAACAAACCATCCTCAGGAGGATTCCTTTAGAGATCACCGCAGTTTCTTCTCTTCTATCTCTTCCCGCTTATCTTCTCTTTGACTTCACCACGGCCTATCTTTTCTGGCTTGGAGGCTTACTCGGAGCTCTCAGTTTTTGGAGCCTGAAAGCCTCTCTGACCAAAACCCTAGCTAATCTAAACCAACAGAAAACTATTCGCCTTTCTCTTTTTTGGTATATCATGCGCCTGTTATTGATTGTCCTCGTCTTTTTTATTATAATTTTGGTTTATCAAAAAAGGGTCCTAGCTTTTGCCCTTGGTTTCTCGCTATTATTGCTGGTCATCATGATCGAAGCTATTTATGGACTTATTAGCCAGAGAAAATGGAAGAATTAGAACATACTCTGTTTATTGTTGAGATAATTAATCGCTATCTCGGCCAACCTTTAGCTTCGTTGTTATCGGCACTGGGATTGCACGTTGCTCACCCGGAGCATCTTTTTCCTGATTACCTGGTGATGGTTATCATCGTTGCCCTGTTTCTAGTTCTCTTTTTCAGCCTTGCTTCCCGCCACTTAACCATCATTCCCAATAAAAAACAGAGCTTTCTGGAAATGGGCATCGAACTTTTTGAGGGACTTCTAGAGGACACCGTGGGAGAAGGAGGTCGTAAATACTTGCCCGTTATTGCCACGGTAGGCCTTTTTATTTTCTTCTCCAATTTATTAGGGCTAGTACCAGGATTGATGTCGCCAACCAGCAAACTTAATGTCACGGTTGGATGCGCTCTGGTTGTCTTCGTTTATTACCATTGGGAGGGAATAAAAAGTCAAGGCCTCCTGCGCTACCTTAAACATTTTACCGGACCTATCCCTCTTTTGGCTCCTTTGTTGCTACCCATCGAAATAATCAGCCATTTTTCCCGTCCTGTTTCTCTTTCTATTCGACTTTTCGGGAACATTTTTGCCGAAGAATTACTCATCGTGATTATCGCTTCAATCATGCCCTTCTTTCTCCCGCTTCCGTTTATGGCTATTGCTATTTTTACCTCGGTTATTCAGGCCTTTGTTTTTGTTCTGTTGGCCTGTATATATATTGCTGGCGCTGTTGCTCACGAAGAAGAACATTAAATTTAGGAGGAAAATATGACTAAAAATGGGAAATTATTTCTCTTAACCATTTTTCTCTGTCTTCTGTTTGCCTCTCCTTCTCTAGCTCAATCCCCGGAGGGAGGCAAAACTCCTCTTTTTCAATGGTCCATTATTATTGGTGGAGCCATCATAACCCTTGCCTCAGCGGCGGGAGCTCTCTCCCAAGCCAAGGCCATTAGTAGTGCGGTCGAAGGTATTTCCCGCAATCCCGGGGCCGCTCCCCACATCCGTTTCCTGCTCATCTTCGGCCTGGTTCTTATTGAAACTTTGGTTATCTACGCCTTGCTAATCTCCATTATTATCCTCATGGTCCAATGGGGTAAGTACGTTTAAATTAGCTGAGGAAATGTCCCTTTGCCTTGATTATCCGTGCGAAACATAAACGATTCGTTTTCCTGGCTGCTCAATCAAGCCAAACAGCTAGTTAATCTCATCAAGATTACCATCAGGAGATTCAATGAGGATCGATGTGGGAATTTTGCCATTACTATTTCTTACTTTACCCTGTTATGTTCGGTTCCTTTAGTTGCTCTTTTTGCCTACATGTCCACCAAGTTACTGGGAAATTCCGAGCTAGCTTTTCGGAGCCTCAATATCTTTTCCGACGAATTCTTTGCTAAACTTGACCCGTATTTCTTCCAGCGGATTCAGGCTGTCTCTAAAAATATAACTAATCTTGGGTGGTTTGGTTTAATCGGTTCATTGGTCGCCGCTAGTTTCTTGTTTTCCAATTTGATTTTCGCCATCAACTTCATCTTCAAGGCCACTTACCAAAAATCATTCGTCTACAATCGTTTGATGGAATACATGATTATGTTTATCATCGGGATAATTCTCTTAATTTCTCTCTCGATTACCGCCATCTGGACCGCCATCCATCGCACTATCCGGGAAAGCCCATTTGTCGCTACCCACATCAATCCCAAAATTGTTTCCTTGATCGACAACTTTTTTCTCCAATACTTAATCCCTTTCACCTTGACTTTCTTGGTCTTCTTTTCCCTGTACAAATTCATTCCCGAAATTAAAGTTCACACCCGAGCCGCTGTCATTGCCGCCGGAGTAGCCGCTTTACTTTGGGAAGTCTTCAAAAGACTCTTTGCTTTTTACGTGGCTCATATATCGGCCATCGGTATCGTTCTTTCCAAACTATTACAAGGAACTCTAACATCAATTATTTTCTTCTTACTTTGGATATCATTTTCTCTGGTCATCCTTTTGTGGGGAGCTGAATTGGCCGCGGTGCTCAACGAAAGGATTCACCAACAACATGCCTAAATCATCACGTTTTAAAGCCATTACCCTCAGGGAATTGGCGAAGCAGCTAGGCCTTCCCTACGAAGGCCCAGGAGATGTGCTGATTAAAGGAGCTGCTAGTTTGACTACGGCCAAGCCTGGCGATCTCGTCTTCCTGAGCGAGAAAAAATTGAGGCCTTTTCTCCATCAGACACAAGCTGCCGCCGCTATCATTCCTGAAGACGAGGCCTCTCCTTCTCTCCCTATTATTCGTTCCCCTCACCCTTATCGTAGCTTCGTCCGGGCTCTCCAGATCGTCTTTCAACCTTATCAACCCCAACCAGGAGTGCATCCGAGCGCCATTATTCATCCTCAGGCCAAATTAGGACCAGAGGTGTCCATTGGGGCGGGTTGTGTCATTGGAGCTAATGTGACCATCGGGCCAAAAACTATCCTCTTCCCCTTGGTGGTCATTTATCCCGATGTCTCTATCGGCCAGGAATGTCTAATTCACTCTTTGGTGACCATCAGAGAAGACACTCAAATTGGTAATCGTGTCGTAATTCAGCCTGGCGCTGTAATCGGAGCTGATGGATTTGGTCTCCTCCAAGACGAAAAAGGCCAATCCATCCCTATCCCCCAGGTTGGAAAAGTTATCATTGAAGACAATGTCGAGATCGGGGCTAACACCACCATCGACCGGGCTGCTTTAGAGACAACTCGTATCGGCCCCGGAGTTAAGATTGACAACTTAGTTCAAATTGCCCATAACGTACTTATCGGTGCCGACTCGATCATTGCCGCCCAAACGGGAATTGCTGGCAGTACGGAGGTTGGCCAACGGGTTATCATGGGCGGCCAAGTGGGACTAAGTGATCATCTCAAAATTGGTGACGATGTGTTAATCGCGGCTAAATCGGGGGTCACCAAAAGTGTGCCTGATAAAGCTAAAATTGCCGGTTCTCCCCACTTAAATATCATGGACTGGCGAAAAGTCTGGGTGACTGTTCCTCAACTCTACGATCTCCTAAAAAAATTTAAACGTCTTCAACGCCAGGTGGAGGCACTAGAAAAAATAATATCTCAATCAAAAAAGTCTACTCCAGACGACTAAGATATTCTTCCACTGCTAAAGCTGCCGCCACCCCGGAACCAGAGGCAGTGGCTACTTGCTTGGGGCAAGCATCAGTAACATCACCGGCCGCAAATAGGCCCGGCTGGGAAGTTTGCATCTGGAAAGAAACTTTTATTTCCCCATATTCATTCAACTCCAAAATTCCCCTTAAAAATTCTGTATTAGGATCCATTCCAATCGAAATGAACAATCCATCCAGCCTCAATTCTGATTCTAATTGGTTTTGGCGATTATAAAGAATGATCTTTTCCAACCGTTTTTGGCCAACTATTTCTTTAACCACCGAATTCCACAAAACTTCTATTTTAGAATTGGCCAAAACTCTTTCCTGAAGAATTTTAATGCCTCGAAATTTATTCCGGCGATGAATCAAATAAACTTTCTGCGCAAACTTAGTCAGAAAAAGAGCTTCTTCCAAAGCATTATCTCCCCCCCCAACTACTCCCACGACTTTATCTTTAAAGAAAGCTCCGTCACACGTGGCACAGTAGGAAACACCCTTACCGGTCAATTCCACTTCTCCCTTGACTCCCAAATGGCGATAAATGGAACCAGCAGCAATGATCACGGCCTTAGTGTCGTATTCATCTTCATGTCCCTTAACCTTCCAACCTCTCCCTGCCCGAGAAATACTTTTGACTTCATCCCTTTTAAATTCCGCTCCAAATTTCTCGGCCTGCTGCCTGAATTTTTCCATCAATTCAAAGGGAGCTATCCCGTCGGGAAAACCGGGATAATTTTCTATCCAGTCGGTGAGTAAAATCTGCCCTCCGGGAATTCCTTTTTCCAACACCACCGTTTTGCGGCGAGCCCGGCCAGCATAAATAGCTGCCGCCAGGCCGGCTGGCCCTGCTCCGATAATGACAATTTCATATTTGGGTTCCATTTTTTCCTCTTCCTACTTACCTAAGATCATTCAAAGTTTTTTATTTTACCATAATTAGCCCTTAACCAAAAAATGCTTTCCTTAATGATATTCAGGGCTGGGGTAAGAAATGGTTAATTAGCAGCCCGGCCGACTTCTACCTTCTCTTTTGGATTCCGGCTCGCTGTAAAGCCCGGTAGTAAAGACGCAGGTATTTCTTAGCGGGAATCTCCCATGAAAAGTTGAGTTGTGCACTTTGCCTAACAATCTTCTGCCATAAGGAAGGACGCCGGTAACACCTAATGGCCTCTCGCACTGTTCGAATTAGGGCCAAAGAGGTATGCTCTTGGAACACAAAGCCTGTGCCTTGTCCAGTTTGCGGATCAACATGGCGGACTGTTTCTTGTAACCCTCCTACGGTGCGGACGATCGGCACTGCTCCGTAACGAAAACCATACAACTGATTTAAGCCACACGGCTCGGACCAGGAGGGAATCAAAAACATGTCTACTCCCGCCACTAATTTGTGGATAAGAGCTGGGCTCCAGTCAAATCGCACTCCAAGTCGATGGGGATATTTCTTAACCATCGACAACAGCGCTTGCTCAAAAATTTCCTCCCCCTTACCAAGAATGGCCATCCCTAAGTCCAGCTTCATCAACTCGTCCATTGCCTCTAAAAGTAAATCAATCCCTTTTCTCTCTGATAAATAAAAAGAAGTTCCTAATAAAGGAAGATTAGGCGGTAGATCAAGCTGAAATTCCTCTATCAAATCAAGTTTATTGCGCCTTTTTCCCTCTAAATCTCCTGGCTGATAATTCCAAGCAATGTACTTATCGTGGGCAGGATCCCAAAGCTCATAATCAATGCCATTGCGAATGCTGATCAACTCTTGGCGGCGGGTCTTTAAAATAGAGGCTAACCCATGACTATGCTTTTGGGTCCATAATTCTCTTCGATAAGAACTGCTCACGGTGTTGAGCATATCGGCATAGACAATTCCCGCCTTTAAAAAATTAAAATGGCCATTAAGCGAAACCAGCCCACTCTGTAAATATTTCCAGTTTAATCCGGTCAACGCTAAAGACTCGGGAGGAAACATCCCTTGGTAAGCAACATTATGTAAAGTCAACACTGTGGCTGTACGCTTAAATATTTTATAGCGATGGTATAACGTCTTGAGGAAAACCGGAACTAAGGCTGTTGACCAATTATTACAGTGAATAATGTCCACTGATTTATCCATCAATTTGATTGTTTCCAGCACTGCCTTAGAGAAAAAGATGAAGCGCTCATCATTATCTAAATAATCGCCCTTGCCCGATCCATAAATTTTTTCTCGCCAAAAATAACGAGGATTATCAATTAAAAAAAGTGTAAACCGGCCCTCAGTGCTTCGCCATACTCGCCCCTTAACTACTCTTTCCCCTAAATAAACCGGGAGATGACTCACAATCACTTCTTTTTCCAGGGACTCCAATTCGGGTTGGCGATAATAAGGCAGAAAAACCACAACTTCCACCCCAAGGGAGGCCAAATATTTGGGAAGAGCCGCAGCTACATCAGCTAGCTCTCCTGACTTGGCGTAGGGGGACAACTCAGGGGTTACGTAAGCAACTCGCAGTACTGCTGACATCGGTAAAAATATCTTAATCTAGAGGATGAAAAAAAGTCAAATTTAAGGGAAAGCATCTTCGAAACTATGATTGCTAGTCCTTCAACTGAATCAATACCACACCTAAATTAGGAGTTGCCAGTCGTTTGATTTTATTCTTTTAAAAAAGATTAGCTTCACCTTTTGACCTGAGGTGCTCCCAGTTAACCTAGTACTACCCTCATCAATTATTAATGGCGGGCCAGATAGGGGCTAATGCTTCTAATCAGAAACAATCCCAAGTAAGCTCAGGCCTAGGAAAAGTAACTAAAACACCTCGGCAATCATTTTCTTTGTCAACGGTTAATTTCCTCTAGGCCAAGAGCCGAGGAAAAAAAGAGGGTTCTTTTGGTCTGGAATACAAATAAAACTAATTATCCCCAGCCTAATTTTTCTTGAAGTAGATCAAAAAAGTTTCGTTTCGGGGAAGAAATAAGAGTCAATTCGTGTTCACTACATTTGACTTGAACACGGTCACAACTCTTCATTTCCTGACCCCGCTGTCCGTCAATCGTCAAGTAAACCTCTTCACTGGCGAGAAGTTGCACTTCCACTAAGGAATTGGCTGAAATTACCATCGGACGAAAGGAGAGAGTGTGAGGACAAATGGGAGAAATAACAATGGCGGGTAAGTTGGGATAAATAATCGGGCCTCCCGCCGCTAAAGAATAAGCCGTCGATCCCGTCGGCGTGGAGATGATTAACCCATCAGCTCGCAAACAAGCAATCTGTTTGCCATCAATGAAGATAGAAAAACGAATCATTCGGGCCAAGGCTCCCTTGTTGATAACCACATCATTTAAACAAGAATAATGATTGCCGCCAATAGTGGCCTCCAGCAATTTGCGCCGACTAAACACTTTATTATCGCCGCGCAGAATTGCCTCTAAAGTTATCGACATCTCTTCTTTCGGCACTTCGGTTAAAAAACCCAGCCGCCCCAAGTTGATCCCCATGACGGGCACGGCGTGCTTGGCCGCTAAATGAGCAATGCTTAACAAAGTCCCATCACCCCCGAAGACAATAAGCATATCCACCAGCCCCGGAATGCTTTCCCGAGGCAAACCGTGAGGATAATTAACTTTGTGGGCCGCCACATCTTCCAAGACACTCTCTATGCCTCGAGATTCTAACATGACGATGGCCTCTTTCAAGACTTGTTCGATATTCTTAGCATGAGGCTTAATGACAATGCCTGCCCGTTTAATGTCTTTCATCCCAAACTGTCTCCTTAATTAGTTCTAAAACTTTGGCCCATGGAAATAAAATTTCATCCACGACCCAATGAACAAAAAATTCTTGGTTTCCCTTTTGCCCTTTTACTTGGCATTTATGGAGTCCGTGGACATAAAAACCTGCCTCGCTGGCACCCGAAAGCACCTTTTCCAGGACAGCCTGATGAACAGCTTGGTCTCGAATCACTCCCTTTTTCCCTACTTGATGCTTTTCAGCTTCAAATTGAGGTTTAATTAGAGCCAGAACTTCTCCCTTCTCCAAAAGGCGGCGAAGAGCCGGCAAGATTTTTAAAAGAGAAATAAAAGAAAGATCACAAGTCACTAATTCCAGGGGCTCGGAAAAATCATTTTTCTCAAGATAGCGAGCATTTTTTTTCAAGGTAATCACCCGCTTGTCCTGACGAAGATGCCAGTCGAGTTGCCGGGGATCAACATCAACAGCATAGATCTTTTTGGCTCCCCGTTGCCGAAGGCAGTCGGTAAAACCACCCGTAGAAGCTCCTAGATCGGCCACTACTTTTCCCGCTATTTCCACCTGAAAAACCTCAAGGGCTTCGGCTAATTTCAGCCCTCCCCGACTAACGTAAGGTAAAGGGGATTTAACTTCCAACCGAGCACCCAAGTCCATTGGCTGGCCTGGTTTCTCTACTTTTGTCCCTTCGTAAAACACTAAGCCAGCCATTATCAAGGCCTGCGCTTTTTGCCGGGTTTCGGCTAAGCCTTGTTGCACTAGGAGCCTATCGGCTCTTTCTTTCACCAGAATCTATCTCCTCGATGAAATTGATAATCTGGCGACAAATTCCCTCCTCATCTAAGCCAAGTAAGGCTTTAATTTCCTGAGCTTTCCCGACGGGATAAACATTTAAGGGGATACCAATCGCTTTAAACAAAACCTCAAATCTCTTCTCTCGATCTAAAACTTCCCGGACAGCTGAACCAAATCCACCGGTGACAACTCCTTCCTCTAAGGTAATAATCATCCTCCCCGGGAGAGCATATTTCAACAACAACTCCTCATCGATTGGCTTGGCAAAACGGGCGTTAACGACCGCAAATTCAAAACCTCGCTGGGCTAATTGATCAGCCGCCTGTAAAGCCGGTCTGACCATGTTCCCTAAAGCAAATAACAAGTGATTCCCTTCCCGTAAAACCTCTCCCTTGCCTAAGGGAATTTTTTGCCACGCTTCGTCTAGTTTGACGCCGTATCCTTTGCTTTTAGGGAAGCGAATAGCCGTGGGATGGCCATAGAATAAAGCCGAATAAAGCATGTGTTGGAGCTCATTTTCATCCTTGGGGGCCAAAATAATTATCTGGGGAAGATGACGGAGATAGATCAAATCATTTATGCCTTGATGAGTCGGCCCATCATCGGAGACGATGCCGGCCCGGTCCAAAGCAAACAGGAGAGGGATATCCATTAAACAAACATCGTGATACAACTGATCATAGGCTCTCTGGAGAAAGGTGGAGTAAATAGCCACAACCGGTTGAAATCCTTCCAGCGCCAGTCCAGTGGCAAAATTGACCGCATGCTGCTCGGCAATACCCACATCAAAAAATCTTTCCGGAAAACGACGGCTGAAATCAGCCAGCCCAGTGCCTTCTTTCATGGCGGCCGTAATGGCTATTAATTTGGGATTTTCTTCCGCTAGACGCACCATGGTTTGACCAAAAACGGTAGAATAACTTACTGTGTTATCATTATTTTTTGCTTTTCCGGTACCAATATGAAAAGGTGAAGTTCCATGAAAATGTTCAGGATTGTTCTCCGCCGGAGCATAGCCTTTGCCCTTCTTGGTAATGCAATGGATCAACACCGGCCCATCTATCTTCTTGGCCTCTTCAAAAACTTCGATAAGAGAACTGATATTATGTCCTTGCACCGGCCCGATATACCGAATACCCAATTCAGTAAAAAATAATCCCGGGAAGAAAACTTTCTTGACTGCCTCTTCCACAGCTCGAGCAATTTTGATGACGGGCCAGCCTACTTTCGGAAATGACTTGAGGATAGTTTTGACGGTATCTTTTACTCGAAGGTAATGTTGACCGGAGACAAGATAAGAAAGATATTTAGATAAAGCCCCAACATTAGGGGAAATGGACATTTCATTATAATTGAGAATAATGATTAATCGCTCTCTTAAATGACCAATCTGATTCAAGGCTTCCCAGGCCACCCCCCCAGTTAGGCTGCCGTCGCCGACAACAGCAATAACATGAAAATCCTGACCCTTCTTATCTCGAGCCACCGCCATACCCAAAGCAGCTGAAAGAGCTGTGGAGGCATGCCCCGTGTTATAAACATCATACTCACTTTCTTCCCGGGAAGGATACCCAGAAATACCTCGATATTTCCTTATTTTAGGGAAAAGGTTCTTCCGCCCGGTGACAATCTTATGAGTATAACACTGATGACCAACATCCCAAATTATCTTATCCTGGGGAGCATTAAAAACTCGATGCAGCGCTAAAGTTAATTCCACCGTTCCCAAGTTAGGGGCCAAGTGGCCACCATTTTCGGAAACTATGTTGATAATATAACTTCTGATCTCTTGCGCTAGTTGATTTAACTCACTTAGCTTTAAGCTTTTCAGATCTAATGGAGATTCGATGGAATCAAGGAGCTTAACGGACATCTTCCTTCTCCACTCGGAGTTTTTCACTTAAATAAATTAACTCTGGAGAATTTATCCCTCCTTCTTTTAAAGCCCCCACTGCCTTATCCACATAGGAATTAACTTCTTGTCTAGTCTTTGCCTGGCCAAAAACAAGGGCATAATTGGGAGAATTCTTGGCTTGCTGCCTTGCTTGTTCATCTTGATTAAGGTCAGCCAAATCATCCCGCAGCTGAAAGGCAAGGCCTAAATTCTGGCCAAAATTGAACAAGGCTCTTCTCTCCCTTTCTGAAGCCTCCCCTAAAAGCCCCCCGGTCATTACCGAAAAAGTAATTAACTGTCCAGTCTTTTTCCCGACCATCGCTAAAAATCTCGCTTCGTCCCTCACCTCATCAGTTAACTGAAGATCTTGAATTTGCCCCCCAATCATCCCTGATACTCCCGCCGCTTGGCTCAGCCGGCGGACGATCTCCACTTTTATGGCGAGTCGAGAGGGAGAAAACGATGCTTCAGCTACCACTTGAAAAGCTAGAGTCAATAAGGCATCGCCGGCCAGCAAAGCAATTGCTTCACCAAAAGCGCGGTGTAAAGACGGTTTTCCCCGCCGAAAATCATCATTGTCCAGAGCAGGAAGATCATCATGAATGAGGGAATAACTATGAATAAACTCGACCGCACAAGCTACAGGCACCATTTCCTCTTCCAGAGCCCGGAAATAATGCCCCACACTGAAAAGTAAGAGGGGGCGGAATCTTTTCCCCCCCGAAAAAAGAGCATAGTGCATCGCCTCGAAGAGAGTAGGCTCCTCCCGCGGCAAATATTCCTCCAGGGCTTGGTCAATTTTCTCCTTCCAGCCCTGAAATTTCTTAGTTAGATCATCCATTTTCTCTCCAGCTCAATAGCCCCCTTGGCGGCCAACCAAATTATTACTCGCTCTCTTCTCTTTTCCTTTCTTAAAAGGGAATATCATCTTCTCCTTGTTCTTCCTTCTTTTTTTCTAGGGAGGAGTCACCACGACCTTTATTTTCAATCAATTCTTGTCTCTTTTCCACCTCAAAAGGGTGAGGCTTTAACTCTCCCTGGGTGTCTTTCAATAAAATCTCTACCTTTTTCTCGGCCTTTTCTAGCTCTTCCCTCAAGAATCTTGCTAGTTTAACTCCCTCCTCAAACAATCGCAAGCTTTCCTCAAGAGTTAACTCTTCGTTTTCTAACCGATCAACTATTTTTTCCAATTCCTCCAAGGCCTGTTCAAAGCTTAAATTCTTCATTTTGACTCCTTAGAAAGCATAGATTCGATGGTTTTTAAGGCATCCACCTTTTGCACTAAACAAGATAGCTCCCCTCGATAAAAGCTAACTATAACTTCGTCCTTAACCAAAACATCACTGGCTTGACGAATTATTTGCCGCCCATCTTGTCGCCAACATAGGGCATATCCTTTGCGCAAAACAGAGAGAGGACTTACCCCATCAAGATGGGTGGCTATTTTTTCCCAAGTCGAGCTTAATTTGGACAATTTCTTCTGCATGGCATTGGCTATTTTTTCCCGGGCCAATCTAACTTGGGCTTGGCTCGCTTGAACATCTTGGAAAAGACTCACTATTCTTTCTTTGGCCTTCCCTTCTAAATCGTCGATCCTTTGTCCCCAGGTGAGGAGGCGCCATTTAAAATTCTGAAAAGCCCGATGTTGAATGCGCACCACAACCGCATGTCTTTGCTTCTCGAGTAAGTTCTCTATCCTTTGCCCCAGCCGCCGGAATAGGTTGTTTATCCTCTCTTCGAAAGCCTGCTCTTTCTCAATCAATACTTCCGCTGCTGCCGAAGGGGTAGAGGCTCTTAAGTCAGCCACAAAATCAGCAATGGTAAAGTCAATTTCATGACCAACCGCTGAGATTATAGGCACTGGACAGGCAAAAATGGCTCGGGCCACTATTTCCTCGTTAAACGCCCAAAGATCCTCAATAGAACCTCCTCCTCGACCGACAATGATGGCATCAATATTAGGAACCGCACTTAAGAACTGAATCCCTTCGACTATTTCCTCGGCCGCTCCTTCTCCCTGGACTCGCACCGGATAAATGATAATGTGAAGGCGGGCAAATCTCCTCTCTAAGGTCCGCAGAATGTCAACAATAGCCGCTCCATGAGGTGAAGTCACTACACCAACCTTCTTCGGCAACAGAGGAAGTTTTTTCTTCAACTCCGCAGCAAATAAACCTTCCTTTTTTAATTTCTCTTTTAATTGTTCAAACGCTAGCTGGAGAGCTCCTTTGCCGCGGGGAATAACTTCTTCAACAATAATTTGGTATTCACCACGAGGCTCATACACCGAAATGGCTCCACGGCAAACAACTTTCAACCCATCTTGGAGGGCAAAGGGAACCCGCTGGGCCGCTGAGCGAAACAAGACTGCCCGTAATTGGGCCTGGCTATCCTTGAGGGTAAAATAAACATGACCAGAGTGGTAAGGTCGAAAATTCGAGATTTCCCCCTCTACCCATACCTCAGGAAAACGGTCCTCTAGTTCGCTCTTGATTAACTGGGTTAATTGCGAAACAGTCAGGACTCTTTGGCCTGACCTCTTATTTTGCAGTTGATCCATTTTCTTCCCCGATAATCTCTTGGCTAATCGCCAAAGCCCGTCCGGTGGCTGGATCAATCTCCACAAAAGCGGCCATTAACACTAGTTGGCCTTTGGCTGGCTCAAATCTCTGTGGTCGCCCGGAAATAAATCTTTGGAGGGCCTGTTCCCGCCGAACACCGATAATGGAATCATAAGCACCCACCATGCCCACATCCGTGATAAAGGCTGTCCCTTGAGGAAGAATTCGGGCATCCGCGGTGGGTACATGGGTATGGGTTCCCAATACGGCCGAGACGCGGCCATCTAAATACCAACCAAGAGCTTGCTTCTCCGAAGTGGCTTCGGCATGAAAATCAACAATAATTACTTTTGTTTTTTCCTTTAAAAGACTGATTTCTTCATCAGCTTTACGGAAGGGGCAATCTATGGGCTCCATAAACACTCGCCCTTGCAGATTAAGGACGCCTATCCTCTGGCCGGCTCGATCCTCAATGATCCCTCCCCCTTGGCCAGGATTACCCGGTGGATAATTAGCCGGCCTTAGAAGCCGTTGATTCTTATCGAGGCGGGGGAAAATTTCTTTCTTATCCCAGATGTGATTACCCGAAGTGATAACATCTACGTGAGCAAATAACTCTTCGGCTATTTTTACCGTCAAGCCAACACCACCAGCGGCATTTTCTCCGTTAGCTATAACCACGGTTGGCTTATATTTTTGCCAAAGAGAGGGTAAGAAGCGCCGCAAGGCTTGTCGACCAGGGCGCCCAATTATATCCCCAACAAAAAGTAGTCTCACGTTATCTGGCATACTCAACGGCCCTCATCTCTCGAATGACAGTCACTTTAATCTGACCAGGATAATCCAACTCTTTTTTAATGCGCTGAGCAACATCCTTGGCCGTTAAAGCCGCTCGTTCATCCGAAATTTTTTGACTCTCAACAATAATTCTTATTTCGCGGCCAGCCTGCAAGGCAAAAGCTTTGGCTACGCCCTCAAAAGATTTGGCAATCTCTTCGAGCTTTTCCAACCTTTTGATATAGGTTTCCAACAACTCCCGGCGGGCCCCCGGTCGAGCCGCGGATAATGTATCGGCCGCTTGAACCAGCACTGCTTCCACCGAAGGAAAATCGACATCCCGGTGATGAGAGGCAATGGCTTGGACGACCGCTTCGGATTCACCATATTTGCGGGCCAATTGCACACTCAACTCAGTGTGAGTCCCCTCAACTTCGCGATCCACTGCTTTTCCGATATCATGGAGAAGCCCGGCCCGAAGGGCAACTTTCTCATCTACTCCAATTTCTTTGGCCATAATAGCCGCCAGATAGGCAACTTCTTTAGAGTGTTGAAGGACATTTTGGCCATAACTCGTCCGATATTTCAATTTGCCTAACAACTTTACCAGCTCGGGATGAAGATCTTGAATTTGGAGCTCCAGAATGACCGATTCTCCTTCTTGTTTTATTTTTTGCTCTAACTCCTCCTTGACTGCTTCTACTACCTCTTCAATTCGGGCCGGGTGAATACGCCCATCCACAACTAATTTCTCAATCGCCATCCGGGCCATTTCGCGGCGGATAGGATCAAAACTGGAAAGAATTACCGCTTCTGGAGTATCATCAACAATAATATCTACTCCGGTAGCTAATTCCAAGGCCCTGATATTCCTACCTTCGCGGCCGATGATTCGCCCCTTCATGTCATCAGAAGGAAGGTCAACTATGGACACCGTAGTCTCCACCACATGTTCAGCCGCGGTCCTTTGGATGGCTTGGCTGATTATCTCCCGCGCTAAAGCTTGGCTCTTCTCTTTTGTTTCTTCTTCAATCTGCCGAAGGGTTTGGACCGCTTCCAGTCGAGCTTCATCTTCGATTCTTTTTTGGAGCTCTCTTTTGGCTTCTTCCTGAGTAAAATGAGCAACTCTTTCCAATTCTTCAATAACTTGATTCAGTTTTTGTTGGTACTCGTTTTCCTTTTCTTGGAGTCTTTTTTCCTTCTGATAAAGTGCTCTTTCCTTGTGGGAAAAATCTCTTTCTTTACGCTCAAGAAGCTGGTATTTTCTCTCCAGGTTTTCTTCCTTGCGCAATAACCGTCTTTCCATCTCATTGAGCTTGCGTTGCTGGTGACGAGTTTGGCGCTCAAAATCAGTTTTAAGGCTAATGAACTTTTCTTTGGCTTCCAAGGAAGCTTCCTTCTTTAACTTTTCGGCTTCTTCCTTGGCTTGTTTTAATATTTCCTGGGCTTCTTGCTTAGCCTTCAAAAAAAACTTAGCCCCCGCTGATTTCTGGATAAGCAAGAAAACAATCACCCCCACCAAAATGACAATTGTCATGACTAGAACGATGATTAACGTGTTCACTGTAACTACCTCCTTTACGGGGCGTCAAAGGAGAGGAAAAAAGGAGGGCAAAAGGGAACCGGTCAAAACAGGCGATTTACCCGCTGGCCAATCCTGACCTTGTCTGTTTAATAACCAAGGCACTCTTCCTCGAGTCAAAACTCTTCACGTTCTTAGATGTAAAACAAAAAGGGTTTCTTCTTGGCCTAGTCCCCTTTATCTCTTTATGTATTCGCATCTTTGAAGAGATTGTCCTCCACATATTCTATTTCCGATTCAATTTGGCCAATGACTTCGCTTAGTTGATCAAGTTTCCTTTGCGTCATAAAATATTCGTCAGCAACGTTCAAGGCGGTTAAAACCGCTATTTTAACCATGTCTGCTGACTTTGATTTGACGGCTACTTCCCTCATTTTTTGATCAACATAAGCAGTCAATTGGCTAATATATTCTTCATCCTCTTCTCCTTTGACCCGTATTCTATATTTCTGGCCAAAAATCTCGATTTCTAAGATTTTTTCTTTCATATACCCAGTTCATCGATCTGAGCAATAAGGGCATCAACTTTGGCTCTAATTTCTTCCCTTTCCTGTTCGAGCTCTTTGAGCTGTGCATCCAACTGGGAAAACTTAGTGCTTTGGGCTTCGTAATCCTTTTTTACTGCTTGGAGATCCCTAATCTTCTGTTTCAAAACAGAATTTTCGGCAATAACTTTATTTAAGTATTCAACTAATTTAACTACCTTTCCTTCCAGAATTTTAATTCTTTCCAGTTCACTTGTCAATTTTCCCTCCTTCCCTTAGTTGGAAATTAAACTCCATAATTAAGGCCTTAATAACCCGCTCCATCAAGCTATCCACTTCCTCAGCCTCGAGAGTTCTCTCGGCGTGGCGGAAGACAAAACGGAAGGATAGGCTAACTTTACCCGGAGGGATGGTCGACCCGGTAAAACGATCATACAATTCAAATCTTTCCAGCCAAGGAATTTCTCTTTTCTGGAGGTACTCTTGAACGGAAGAATACCGAAGATCCTTGTCAGCCAAGAAAGAAACATCTCGAATAACGACCGGATACTTGATTAAATGTCTCAGAGTGAAAGGTTGAGGTTGCTTAGACAGAAGATGGCCCAGATTAAATTCTGCTATCCACACTTCCTGTTGGAGGCCATATTTAGTGGCCATGTCGGCTCTCAATTGCCCCAAAAATCCAACTGATTCTCCTTTATACTTCACGTTCAAGGCTAAACCTGGCTCACACCAAGGATGGTCTTGCGCAGCAAAACTTAGGGGTTCATAGCGAAGCATAGAAAAAAGAGTCTCCACCGCCCCCTTTAGGCGAAAAAAATCCCCGGATTCTTGAGGTGTAGACCATTGCTTTTCTGAAATTAATCCGGTCGAGACCAGGCCTAAAGTTAACTGTTCGCACGGGAGCTCATTTTTCCAAAAATAAATCTTTCCTACTTCAAAAAGATGGACCCCTTCTACTCCATGGTTAAGGTTATAAATGATATTGGTTATCAACCCGGAAAGGAGAGTCGTTCTCATTAAAGCCGCACGACTGGAAACAGGGTTTCTTAAGCTTACTGGGCGTAGATGGTGGCTAAAAAGAGAGATTTCTTCCTCACTAGCAAAACTGAAATTTAAAACTTCATTATAACCATAATGGAACAAAGTTTGCCTTATTTTCTGGATTAGCTTTTTTAAAGGCGAAGGAGGAGGTTCCAGCTGCCTTAAAGGAGGAAAAAGGGCTGGTATTCGGTCATATCCATAAAAACGAGCCACCTCCTCAATTAAATCTGCTTCTCGTTCGATATCAACGCGATGATAGGGTGCCAATATTTTCCAACTCCCTGGCTGAGCTTGGGATACTTGAAATTCGAGAGCGGTAAATGTTTTCTCTATTGTCTCCGAGGAAATATCAACCCCCAGCAACTCTTGAATCCGATGGTGGCGAAGAATTAAGGTGCGTCGCTTAACGGGAGACGGGTAAACATCAATCAAGCCTTTGGTGACTTTTCCCTTGAACTCACTTAAAAAGGAAGCCACCATCCAGGCTGCTTGAGGGGGAAAAGAAATATCTGCTCCCCTTTCAAAACGGTAAGAAGCATCGGTTTGAATGCCTAATTTTTTAGCTGTTTGTCGCACTGATAAGGGGTCGAAATAGGCACATTCGATAAACACATCTTTGGTCTCGGACGTGACCGCGGAATTTTCTCCCCCGACAATACCGGCTAAGGCCACTGGCTTCTGTTCATCAGCAATAACCATATTTTCTGGAGACAAGATCAAATCTGTCCCATCTAACGTCCGCAAAAGCTCGCCTTTTTTGGCCTGCCGGACGATTATTTTGGAACCAGCTAATTTAGCCAAGTCAAAAGCATGAACAGGCTGAGCCGTGGCGTATAGTACATAATTGGTAACATCAACAACATTGTTAATGGACTTGACTCCCACCGCCCTTAATCTTTTCTGGAGCCATTCAGGAGATGGCCCCACAGCGACATCGCGGACAATTAACCCACAATAACGGGGGCAGAGATCCTCCACAAACACTTGGACATCAATTAAATCGCTGGTTTTCTCAGTTATTTCCACTAAGGGCCAATGTTGTTCTTTTAAAGGTTTCTGTAAAGCAGCTGAGAGTTCCCGGGCAATGCCGAGATGACCTAAAGTATCGGGTCGATTGGCGTAGGTTTCGATCTCTAAAATCGTATCCCCCTCTACTTCTTGTCTATCCTCAACCACTAAGCCGATATTATTCAGCATCTGGATAAGCTCTTCAACGGAAAGATCCAGATCAATAAAATCGCTAAGCCAATCAATACTTATTCTCATTGCCTGTTAAACTGCCTTAATAATCTCAAGTCATTCTCGTAGAATAACCGCATATCATTGATTTGATAAACGAACATGGCTGTCCGGTCAATGCCCATGCCGAATGCAAAGCCGGAGAATTTTTCAGGATCAATATTCACATTTTTCAGCACTTGGGGGTCAACCATTCCAGCTCCTAAAATTTCAATCCAGCCACTGCCCCGACAAACGCGGCATCTACTGTCTTTCCCCTGACAAACCAAGCAGCTAATATCAACTTCCGCAGAAGGTTCAGTAAAAGGAAAAAAACTGGGACGAAAACGGATTTTAATGCGCTCACTGAAAAGTCGCCGTAAAAAACTCTCTAAAGTTCCTTTAAGATGGGCAAAAGTTATGCCCACATCCACAACCAACCCTTCAACTTGAAAGAACATGGGCAGATGAGTCGGATCAGGCGTCTCCTTGCGATAAACACGGCCAGGGATGATAATCCGGATAGGGGGCTTTCTCTTCTCCATAGCCCTTATCTGAACTGGAGAGGTGTGGGTCCGTAGCAAGAGATCTTCTCGTCCTTCAACATAAATAGTATCCCAATCATCCCGCGCCGGATGATGAGGAGGAAAGTTGAGGGCTTCGAAATTATAATAATCAGTTTCTATCTCTGGTCCATCTTCCACCGAAAAACCCATTTGGTAAAAAATACTCTCAATTTCTTCTTGTAATTTAACCAAGGGATGGGGAGCCCCCAGGGGAATCTGGCGACCGGGCAAAGTTAGATCGAGGTGAGAAACTTTTTTTTGCGTCTTCACCACATTGTGCTTGATCTCCTCTAACTTAGCCAGAATGTAAGTTTTTAACTCATTTATCTCCTTGCCCATAAGAGGCCTTTCTTCCGGAGAAAGATGCTTTAGATTCTCAATTAATTTAGTTATATAGCCTCTTTTTCGTCCTAAAAATTGCACTCGAAGGGCTTCTAACCCCTGCCGATCACGAACTCTGACCGCTTCTTCTTCGAATTTCAATCGATATTGATTGATTTTCTCTTGAATCTCTTGCATTTGACAAATCAGGAAGAACTCTTTATTTGTTCGGCTATCCGGGCAAACGTCTGGGGAGAATTAACGGCCAAATCGGCCAAAATTTTCCGGTCAAGTTCGATGTTTTGCTGTTTCAAACCATGGATGAAACGATTATAACTCAATCCATGGCTGGCCGCGCCGGCTTTAATGCGAATAATCCATAAACGGCGAAATTCTCGTTTGCGAGCACGACGGTCACGATAAGCATATTGCAGAGCCTTGTCTACTGCCTCTTTAGCCGTGCGATAATTATGGCTACGAGCTCCCCAATAGCCTTTGGCTAATTCTAAGATTTTTGACCTTCTTCTTCGTCTCTTAGGACCTCTTTTTACTCGCGGCATTTCACTCCTCCTTTGTCAGTCAATCTAGGTAATGCCTGAACTTTCAGGTTCCCGACAGATATTTTCCCAATAAATTATTGCTAAAATTCGTAAGGTAGCATACGCTTAATTTTATCTCTATCAACCCGGCTGATTAAAGTCGGCTTTCCTAAATTCCTTTTTCTTTTAGCTGCCTTTTTGGTCAGGATATGGCTTTTATTTGACTTTTGATGAAGAATTTTCTTGTTGGTCGTTACCTTGAACCGTTTCTTCGCTCCGCGGTGCGTTTTTAGTTTTGGCATCTTTTCCTCCTGTTTTCCGGGGGCTAACCAGGACCGAGACGGCCCACGGTTGCACTTTGTAATTTCCGTCTTTCTGGCCTAAATCTTGAATGTCATTAAAAACCCGGTCTATTACCTGATAAGCCATTTCTGGCTTGTATTTTTCTCGCCCTCTTAACATGATCGTAATTTTAACCTTATGACCATCTCCCAGAAACCGCCGGATATGTTTGACCTTAAAAGTATAATCATGAATGCTTATCTTGGGTCGAAACTTGATCTCTTTTACTTGAACTTGCTTCTGATGTCTCTTGGCTTCTTGGGCTTTCTTGTGCAGCTCATAGAGGAATTTCCCATAATCCATCAATCGACAGACGGGAGGATTAGCTTGGGGAGCAACCTCAACCAAATCAAGGTCTTTCTCTCTCGCTAACTCTAGAGCTTGGGCTAGGGATAGAATACCCAACTGTTTCTTGTCTTCATCGACTAGTCTAACTTCACGGGCTCTGATCATTTCATTTATCCGATGTGGTTTTTCCTTCTTTTTGACGGGTCCAAATCTACGCCTTCTGATGATTAACCTCCTTAAAAATCATAAGTGATGGCTTTATTCTTAATCAAAATTTTTATTTTTTCAAGCAGTTTACTGACTGGCCATTCACCTTTATCCCCCACGGTATGGACACGGAGGGAAACGGTTTCCTTTTGTAACTCCCGGTCACCAATAATCAGAATTACCGGAACCTTAGCCATTTCTGCTTCTCTAATCTTATGGCCAATCTTTTCGCGGCGAGAATTAACGACGCTGCGAATGCCTTCTCGACGGAAAAGTTGATTGAGTTGGTCGGCATATTCATTATGACGATCAGCAATGGGAAGAATACTCATTTGAACCGGGGCCAACCACAAGGGAAAATTTCCTTTGTAATGCTCGATAAGAATCCCAAAAAATCTCTCTAGAGAACCTAAGATAGCCCGATGAATGAGGAAAGGTCGGTGAGGTTGGCCATCTTCTCCTGTATAACTTAAATCAAATCTCTCTGCTAGATTAAAATCAAGTTGAATGGTCGTACATTGCCAGGATCGACCCAAAGCATCCTTGATCTTCATATCAATCTTAGGACCATAAAAAACTCCTTCTCCCTCGTCAATTTGAAAGGATAAGCCCTGCTTTTCCAAGGCTTTTTTCAAAGCTTGGGTAGCTTGATCCCAATCTTCCTCACTGCCCACATATTTTTCTGGTCGAGTGGACAAAAACAGATCATACCCGACAAAACCAAAAGTCCGCAACATCCGCAAAGCCAATGAGATGACTCTGGTTATTTCTTCTTCCAACTGGTCATCACGACAAAAAATGTGGGCGTCATCCTGAGTAAATCCTCGCACCCGGAGCAAACCATGGAGGACCCCACTTCTCTCATAACGATACACGGTTCCCAACTCAGCCCACCGCAAAGGAAGGTCGCGATAGCTCCGCAGCCGACTTTTATAAATCATGATATGGAAAGGACAATTCATCGGTTTTAGTTCATACTCAATTCCCTCGCTCTGAAAGGGAGGAAACATCGCCTCATAAAATTCAGTGTGGCCACTGGTCCGCCAAACATCCAGCTTCGCAATATGAGGAGTGTATAGGAATTCATATCCATCTTGAAAGTGCTCCTCGTGCCAATAATCCTCAATCTCTTTTCTGATCGCCCCTGCTTTAGGGTGCCACAACACGAGGCCTGGCCCTACTAGTTCATCAAAACTAAATAAATCCAGATCTGCCCCTAACCGGCGATGATCCCGTTGGCGCGCTTCTTCGAGAAAATGTAAATAATTTTCCAAGTCCTGCTTAGTAAAAAAAGCTGTCCCGTAGATTCGCTGTAATTGAGGGCCCCGCTCATCTCCTCGCCAGTATGCTCCGGAGACGGAAAGGAGTTTAAAATACTTGATCGCTCCTGTTGAGGGCAGATGAGGCCCCAAGCAGAAATCAATAAAACTTCTCTGGCGGTAGCAGGAAACTTGGTCGCCTCCTTTTTCCTTAATCAACTCGACCTTTAACTCTTGGCCCATATCCTGAAACAGCTTGATGGCTTCTGCTTTGGGTATAACAATCCTCTCGATGGGGATATCCTCCTTGACTAATTCTCTCATTCTTTGCTCAATGGCCTCCAGGTCTTCGGGGGTAAAAGGTTTATCGCGGAGAAAATCATAATAAAAGCCATTTTCTACCGCCGGGCCAATCCCAACCTGCGTTCCCGGGAATAAGTCCAAAACAGCCTGAGCCAGAAGATGAGCAGCGCTATGACGTAAGACCTCCAGACTAGGAGCTGGACTATCTACTAGTTTTTGTTCCTGGGGTCTCCCTTTTTTTTCTTGGGCCATCGATCCAATCCTTGTTTCCAATCCCGGGGATGAATCAGAGGAAAAAAATCTTCTTGCCGCCTGATAAATTCCCCTCTACTGGATGATTATTTTTAATTTAGTACCATTTCTCTTTCATTAAAAAAATAGCTTTTCTTTCTCCTTACTTAGAGGAAATTAAATCATTCCCTTGGAGAAAAAATGGTAGGCGCGGAGGGGATCGAACCCTCGACCTCTTCCGCGTCAAGGAAGCACTCTTCCACTGAGCTACGCGCCTTCCTTAAATCCATAATATATTAATCATTAAAGTCAACCCTGTCAATACTAGAGAGCAGCTCCGGTTAGCGCCGGCTTCGGCGGACTCTGATTAGCTGCCCGTATATATTACCAAGGTTCTCTTGAACAGCTTTGTTTCCTCTCCCTTCACCTTGGCGTTCCTTGCTTTCGTTCTGGACGCCAGAAGAATTAACAAATAGTCTTTTTCGCTCGGATGGTCAACGACTTTACCTTATCGGGTCGCCCGCGCTAATCCCCTAATATTAAGAAAATTTTTCCCACCCTGGATGTCTTGACTTCCGGCGCCAAACCAGGATAATTTTAACCACCAAGGAGGCCTGGTCAATGATCGCTATTATCTCTGACAGCCACGACAATCTGCCTGCTCTCCGTCAAATGGTGGCCATTTTTAATGAGCTTAGCTGCTCAGTGGTCATTCATGCTGGTGATTTTGTGGCGCCCTTTGCCGCTCGAGAATTAAGACGCCTGCGGTGCCCCCTCCGAGCTGTCTTTGGTAACTGTGATGGGGAAAAACAGGGTCTAATAACGGCTATCGAGGGCGGAGGCCTAATCCAAGATGCCCCTTATGAGTTTAGCGTGGAAGGCCTTAAAATTCATCTCCGACATATTCCCTTAGCTCCAGAAACTGACTTAATCGCCCGGTCGGATATAGATGTTTACATATTTGGCCACACTCATAAACCGAGCATCGCTTCGAAAGGCCGTCTCCTGATACTGAATCCCGGTGAAGCTGGGGGGTGGTTGACCGGGAAATCTTCTTACCTTCTCCTCGACCCCAAAACAAAAAAAGCCACTCTGCATTATCTATAATTCTTGACTATTTCTTGGTCAAGGAAAAGATATACTACTTCCATGTCTACTTTTCAGTTAGATTTCAGATGATTCGATTCGCAAGATTGCATAATTTGAACTCGTATATTATACTAATTAATTCATTTTTGAGATAGTTAAGTTAAAACTTAAATTAATCCCGAAACAAGAGGAGGCATTTTGATGAAAAAAGCAGTTATCATGGGTGCTGCCGGCCGTGATTTTCACAACTTTAATGTTTTCTTCCGAGACAACGATAACTATCAAGTCGTTGCCTTTACTGCTACCCAAATTCCTGATATTGAGGGGCGTAAATATCCTCCAAGCTTGGCTGGTAAATTATATCCCGAAGGCATCCCTATCTACCCTGAGGAAAAACTAACCAGCTTAATTAAAGAGCAGCAAGTCGATGAAGTATTCTTCTCCTACAGTGATGTCCCCCATGAATACCTGATGCATAAAGCTTCCGAAGTCATGGCCTCCGGAGCCAGTTTTGTGCTCCTAGGGCCTAAGGAAACCATGCTCTCCAGTCAGAAGCCCGTCATTTCTGTCTGTGCTGTCCGTACCGGATGCGGCAAAAGTCAAACGACCAGAAAAATCGCTCTTCTCCTCCAAGAAAAAGGACGCCAAGTGGTTGTTATTCGCCATCCTATGCCCTATGGGAACTTGGAACAGCAACGCGTTCAGCGTTTTGCTACTTATCAAGACATGATCGACCAGAAATGCACCATCGAAGAAATGGAAGAATATGAGCCTCATATCCAAAATGGAATAATCGTCTACGCTGGGGTCGACTATGCCGATATTCTCCATCAAGCCGAGCAAGAAGCAGACATCATTCTTTGGGATGGGGGCAACAATGATATCCCCTTTTACAAATCAAACTTAGAAATTGTCGTTGTCGATCCCCATCGCCCCGGGCATGAGCTTAAATATCATCCGGGCGAAACCAATTTCCGCCGGGCCGATGTGCTGATCATTAATAAAATTGAAACCGCTAAACCCGAAAATGTCGAGATCGTGCTCGAGAACGCTCGGCAAGTCAATCCCACCGCGACTATAATTAAAGCCCGGTCGCCCATTTTCATCCAGGACGGAGCAGCTATTAAAGGGAAAAAAGTTTTGGTCATCGAGGACGGCCCAACTCTGACCCATGGAGAAATGCCCTATGGAGCAGGGGTCATCGCCGCCGAAAAATATGGAGCAGCCGAATTAATTGACCCTCGTCCCTATGCCGTGGGAAGTATCAAGGACACCTTTAATAAGTACAAACATTTAGATCGCGTCCTCCCCGCCATGGGCTACGGAGAAAAACAAATCCAAGAACTAGCCGCCACTATCGACAAAGTTCCTTGTGACTTGGTGATCGGAGCTACCCCCATCGACTTGGGACGCTTAGTAAAAACCTCTAAACCCATCCTCAGAGTAACTTACGAACTGGAAGAAATTGGTTCTCCAAATCTGGAGGAAATCTTAGCGAGGTTCTAATGCACCACCGTAAAGCCCTCATTGCCTTTGGAGGCAATGCTATTCTTCCTAACCATCAAAAGGGCCTTCAGTCCGAGCAAATGAAAAACGCCCAAAAGGCCGCCAAGTTGATGGCTCATATTGTTCAGAAAGGATACGAATTAATCATCGTCCATGGTAATGGTCCTCAGGTGGGAAATCTACTTATTCAAATGGAAGAAGCTGTGACTAAAGTACCACCCTTTACGCTGGAGCTTTGTGACGCTATGACTGAAGGAAGTATGGGCTTTATGCTCGAGAAGACTCTCATCAATGAATTGCGCAAAAGATCCATAGATAAAGAGGTGGCTACTCTCATCACTCAAGTGGTCGTCGACCGCCACGATCCAGCTTTCCAAAGCCCCACTAAACCTATCGGTCCCTTTTATACCAAATATCGGGCTCAAATGCTTATTAGAGAAAAGAAATGGACCATGATCGAAGATGCGGGCCGCGGCTACCGCAAAGTCGTCCCTTCTCCCAAACCGATCGATATTGTCCCCAAACGCATAATTAAATCGTTGATTGAGGAGGGCATCATCGTTATCGCTGCCGGAGGAGGAGGCATCCCCGTGATCATCAATGGCAACGGTCTTTTCCAAGGGGTGGAAGCAGTTATTGACAAAGATTATGCCGCCAGCTTAATCGCCCGAGAGGTGGGAGTAGATTTATTCATTATTTTGACTAATGTTCCCCAAGTTTGCTTAAATTACGGAACTCCCGAAGAAAAACCATTGCGGGTCATAGCTGCTGAGGAAGCCCAAAAATATCTAGACCAAGGGCACTTTCCTCCCGGCTCGATGGGGCCCAAAATTAAAGCTGCCCTAGAATATATCGCCCATGGGGGACAAGAAGTGCTTATCACTTCCGCCAATTATCTCAAGGCTGCTTTGGTAAATCGCTCCGGAACCAAAATCGTTGCATCTCGGAAAAAAAGGAGGCAATAGACATGTTGAAAGATTTCTTGTCTATTCATCATCTTTCAGTCTATGAATTTAATGAAATCCTTGACTTGGCCCAAAAAATGAAGGCCAAACCCGATAAATTTAAATCTTCATTACGAGGAAAGATCCTCGCCATGATCTTCCAAAAACCCTCCCTCAGGACGAGAGTCACTTTTGAAGTGGGGATGCTCCAACTGGGAGGAGAAGCCATTTATCTAGCTCCTGCGGACATCCAATTGGGTTCCCGAGAAACGCCCTTTGACGTGGCCAAAAATCTTGAAAGATGGGTCGATGGTATCATGGCCCGGACTTTTGCTCACTCAATTGTTGTCGACTTGGCTGAAGCAGCTAGGATACCCGTTGTCAATGCCTTAACCGATCTTCTCCATCCATGTCAGGCAATGGCAGATTTCTTAACCTTAAGAGAAAAGAAAGGGGACCTTAGTCAGCTTAAGTTAGCCTATGTTGGGGACGGTAACAATGTTTGTCATAGCCTGATGTTGGCCGGTGCTAAAGCCGGCACTAAGCTAGCCGTGGCCACTCCCCAAGGTTATGAGCCCCAGCCTGAAATTGTCAATCAAGCCAGGGAAGATGGACAGTCCACTGGATTTGCCCTTTCCTTAACTAATGATCCAATTGAAGCTGTCCGCGAAGCTGATGCTATCTACACTGATGTCTGGGCTTCAATGGGTCAAGAACAGGAAAAAGAAAAAAGAGCTCAAATATTTGCCTCTTTTCAGGTCAACACAACTCTTATGGCTCAAGCTAAACCCGAGGCAATTTTTATGCATTGTTTACCCGCTCACCGTGGAGAAGAAGTTACCTCAGAAGTTATTGACTCCCCCCAATCGGTTGTTTTTGATCAAGCCGAAAACAGACTCCATGTCCAAAAAGCCATTCTCTGGCTTCTCATGGGACAAGAAAAAAGTGTATAATTAAGCAGAAAAGGACAAAACGGTAATAATATGGCTCAACAACCTGAAATTGCTCAAATCTCAAGAGGGGATTTAGATTTTGTCTACTCTATCCTCCAAACCACGACCGAACCCCTCTCCCTTAAAGAACTAACCACCAAGTTAGGTTTTGAAAAAACGGCAACTGAACTCAATCAACCGCTGAAAAAATATGATCCCAACTGCCGTTATGAAGTGGGAGATCTAATTTACAAAGAATATAATGAGCCCATCTTGGTTTCCAGCAAAAATACCGAAATGTTTACGGGGGCCGTCGTCCTGCGCGTGGTTAATAAGATCCCCTATGAAAGTTTCCGCTGTGAAATGCTGGAAGTCGACTACAACGGAGGAGGCCTTTTCCGTCGCCACATCGACTACATGAAAAAGACCAAAACTCAAGTACTGCTTCCCAGCAACATGGATCATCAGGAGCGCGAGCCCGAACTAATTCCTCCTGAACAAGATCCTCGCCGGCACGAAATCCCCATTACCGAGAAAGATCTAAAAAAGCTAGCCAAAAACCTTGAGAAAGCCCTTCATCATGACCAGCGTTTCTTTGGGTGGGGCGACAAGTGGGCTTTAACTGAAAAACAAATAAATATAGCCGAAGAAAAAATCCAAGAAATCGAACAATATATCCTTGATAAAAACCATTCCGTGCCCACCGAAGAGCTTATTCACAACGTCTTGGACATCCCTTTCAACTCGCAAGAATATGGATTAGCTTGTATGAGTCTAAACGCCTTACTCAGTAAGAAATACCGGAAAAAGTTTGTTTATACTTTTCCTGAAAAATGGGGAAAATGGATCCACAAAGAGATTCTGGAAAGGATGACCAAAAATATTCCCCTTTTAGCTCCCCCGATTCCTTCTCCCCCTGAAATTGAAAAACAAAAATTATCGAGTTCGATACTTGAATTCCCTCTCAAAATATATCTTGGTTGGCGCGACATTCTCTCCGGAGGGGTACGCCTCCCCTTAGCCTTGAAGAAAGAGCTTTCATCGCTTGAATACATCCTTGAAGATCCTGAAGAAGAGAAGGAATATTCAGTTTTCTATTTCTCTTCTTGCCATGCCTTTCTTGGTCTCCAAGACATTTTCGAGCAATTTCACGTGCCCCAGGGAGCCAGCTTAACTCTGGAACAACGCTCCAAAACAAGATTCCGTTTTTGGTTAAAAACATCTAAGAAAAAAATCTCTTATCCTCGCCTGACTTACGACTCAGAAACCGATAAGTTTCAAAAAACAGACGAAGAGTTTTTCTCCTATGCCCTCCCCAATAAAATAATTCACATCGACGAAGAAACATTGGAGCACTTACTAAAACTATATCCCCAACGAGAAGTCAATGATTTACGAGAGTTACTCATTCTTATTTATAAAGAATTTAGCCCCGAAGAAGAAAGGGTTCTCCACTACTTAAAAGCTTTCCACCTCGCGGATTTCCTCCGGCGAACTACCCAAGAAGCCGTCGAAGCCACCCTTCAATCTGCTCCCGAATTTGCCGAGTCAGAAAAAAGAAAGGGAGTCTTCATTTACCATGAAAAGGTCAAAACGGAAGAAGAGCTTACTGAGGAAGCGGCGCGCGTCGAAAAACCTGCAGCCGAAGGCCTGTCCTTATCCGAAACCCTGATCGCTCAAATTCTAGAAGAAGAGAGAGCAGCCCAAGAGCAACAGCCAGAAATCCCTTCTCCTCCCTTAGAAGCCCAAGAGCCTTCGCCGACCCCAGAAATAGTCTCTCCTCCAGAGGAAAAACCCGCGACCGAAGAACAACCCTTAACCCCTCCCGAGATCAAACAACCCCCCAGTCCAGAAAAAGAAAAACCAGCCAAAAAATCTCTCAAGAAAAAGAAACACAAAGGCCGCCTAGAACCCGAAAGCGGACCACGAAGAAGAAGGGGAGAGAAAAAATTTATCGAAGAAAAAATCGAATTAGAAGAATTTGAACAAGAAGCCCTGATTGCCACCAAGGCTAAGGAAGACCAGGAAGAAGTTCTCCCCGCCCCCAAAGCAGAAAAAGAAAAGAAAAAAGAAGAAGTTAAAGCTTTTGTTGGCCAAGCGGCTGGTTTTGGGGGAATCTTTGCTGAAAAATTAAAATCTGCCCTTGAAGAAAAGAAAAAAACGAAAGATAAAAAGTAACACCAAGCGGCCTAATTCGGAAGGGGAAGCTATAAGAGTCTAGAGGACAGCATTCCTTCATGATCAGGAAGCAAGACGAGGGATTTGATATCATCATCATTGGAGGGGGAATAGTCGGGCTAAGTCTGGCCTACTATTTAGCCGCTAAAAGTGACTTAAGACTGGCCCTTTTAGAGAAAGATCTCCTCGCCCAAGCTTCAACTGGCCTCAGTGTAGGGGGGATTCGACAGCAATTTTCCCATCCCGCTAACATTCGCCTTTCCCAACATTCATTACATCTTCTAAATATTTTACGCTACCAACTCGGTAATCAAGAATCATTCCTGATTCATCAGGTCGGGTATTTATTTCTGGTTCAAAGCGATAATGTTTGGTCTACCTTTTTAGAAAACGTGGCTCTCCAACAGAACCTTCAAGTTCCAGTGGAAGTTCTCTCTCCCGCCCAGATAAAAAAGCAATGGCCCTTTTTAAGGACTGACGATCTGGCGGGAGGCACTTTTTGTTCGGCCGATGGTTATACAGATCCTTATCAAGTGGCCATGGTTTACGCCCGGGGTTGCCGCCAACAAAAAGTGGTTATCTTGGAACAGACCCCAGTTGAAAAGATAGAAGTCGAAGCCCAAAGAGTGCAAGCCGTAATTACGCCCCAAGGCCGTTTGTCAGCCTCTCTAGTCATCAATGCGGCCGGAGCCTGGGCAGGAGAGGTGGCCGCTTTGGCTGGAATCAAACTGCCTATTACTCCTCTTCGACGGCAGGTTTTTGTCACTCATCCTTTTCGCTTGGGACAACAGCCCCTTCCCTTAATTATTGATTTTGAAAACCATTTCTACTTTCGAGAAGAGGGACTAGGTTATTTATTGGGATTGAGCGACCCGGCTGAATCCCCTGGGTTTAAATCCGGCATTGAACTGAGTCTGCTCGAAAGATTAACGGAGATCGCTACTCATCGTGTCCCGACCTTGGCGCAAGCCTCAATTGCTCGCGGCTGGTCAGGTCTCTACGCGATGACTCCCGATGAAAATCCTATCCTTGGACCTCTACCCGAGGTGGAAGGTTTCTGGGTTGCCAGCGGCTTCTCGGGACATGGTTTTCAGCATGCCCCCGCGGTTGGGGATATCTTAAGTGATCTTATCCTTTACGGTGAAACTAATTTCGACCTTGGTCCTTATCGATACCAAAGATTCCAAAACTCAACCTCCTCCAAGGGAGAAGAAAGGACGGTCTGATGAAAGTAAGAGTTATCACCAAAGCCGATATTCAAGCTAATCTGGCAATGAGCGAAGTCATCCCGATGGTGAAAAAAGCCTATCGGGCCCTGGCTACCCAACAGGTGATCATGCCCCCCCGCCTTCAAATTCCTGTCGAGGAAAAAGAAGGGGTGACGCTTTTTATGCCTGCCTACCTGAAACAAGAAAACGCCTTAGGGTCCAAGATTGTTTCGGTCTTCCCTCATAATGCGCAATTTAAGCGGCCAACCATAAATGCCGTGTTTTTTCTCATCAGCTCGGAGACCGGCGTTCCCTTAGCTCTCATGGAGGCTTCCTGGCTCACTGCCTTACGGACAGGAGCTGCTTCAGGAGTGGCCACCGAGTATTTGGCTCGAACAGAGGCTAAAATTGCCGCTATTTTTGGCGCGGGGGTTCAAGGACGAACTCAGTTACTGGCCGTCAGTCACGTTCAGCCATTAACCAAGGTGTGGGTCTATGATCCCAATCGCGAAGCGGCCCGCAATTTTGTGGAAGAGATGAAGACTTGGGGCTCCTCTGTGCCTTCAGAGATACTGGTGGCCTCCTCGCCGCAAGAAGCTATAAAAGAAGCCGATATTATCTGCACTGCGACCACGGCCACCCGCCCTGTTTTTAACGGTGCTGATGTTAAGCCCGGCACCCATATCAACGCTATTGGCTCCTTTACTCCCGAGATGCAGGAGCTTCCTGAAGATATCATCACCAAGGCCAAAATTGTGGTTGATTCTCGTCCAGCCTGTCTAGAAGAAGCCGGCGATATCATTATTCCGTGGCGCCAAGGATTAATTACTCCTCAAGATATTTATGGCGAAATTGGCGAAATCGTCCTCGGATCTCTGCCAGGGCGGGTAGACGATGAAGAAATAACTGTATTTAAATCCGTCGGGCTGGCTATTCAGGATGTCATCGTGGCCCAACTTATCCTGGAGAAGGCCCAACAGCACAACTTTGGTCAGGAAGTGGAACTATGAGGAACAAAGACCTAAAGATAGCCGCAATTCCCTCCTATTTTCCTCCCTCAGAATGGAAGCGTTTTAAAGCCATCGAAGCCCATACCGCCGGTGAACCATTTCGAGTCATCACCTCTGGGTTCCCCCCTCTTAAAGGATCCACTATCATGGCCAAACGCCGGTATGTGCAGCAAAATTTTGATCATTGGCGCCGAGCCTTAATGTGGGAACCTCGAGGCCACGCGGATATGTATGGTTGTCTCCTGACTGAACCGGAACGATCAGATAGTGATTTGGGCGTTATTTTCCTTCACAATGAAGGTTATAGCACTATGTGTGGCCATGGTATTATCGCTTTAACCAAAGTCGTCCTGGAAGGAGGGATAATCGTTAAAGAAGGCTCTCAGCCTTGTCTTAAAATCGATACCCCGGCGGGACAAGTCATTGCTCGCGCCCGACGCGAAGGAGAGAGAGTGGTTAAAGTATCTTTTCAGAATGTTCCTTCTTTTGTTGTTGCTCTCGACGAAAAAGTTAACTTACCCTCCGTAGGTCTTATCCATTATGACCTGGCTTTCGGAGGTGCCTTCTATGCTTTCATTCGAGCCGAAGATCTGGGATTAAAATTAATTCCGTCTGAATTCAAAACAATCATCGAGTGGGGACAACGCCTTAAAAAACTAATCGCCTCTCATCCGTCCCTTCGCCACCCCATAAGTAACGATTTAAGTTTCCTTTACGGGGTGATTTTTATCGGCCCGCCACAAGATCCCACCCACCACAGCCGCAATGTGTGTGTCTTTGCCGAAGGAGAAGTCGACCGCAGTCCCACTGGGACTGGCGTCTCGGCTCGAGCAGCCATCCACTATACCCGCGGGGAAATTGCCCTTCATCAAGACTTTACCATTGAAAGCCTTATCAACACCTGTTTTACCGGTCGGGTGATCAAAAACCTCCAGTATGGTCCTTACCAAGCAGTTATCCCTGAAGTGGAAGGAGAAGCTTTTATTACCGGCCAAAGTGAATTTTACCTCGATCCCCAGGATCCTCTGTCAACCGGCTTTTTCCTTCGTTAACTCTTAATCCGGAAGAATCTCGCGGACCGAAGGAGTTTTGCGGCGAGTTACACCGATTTGATCCAGCAATTCAAGCAGCGGGATAGCGTATTTGCGCGACAATCCCGTTAGCTGTTTAAACTCAGTAATGGTCATTTCTTTTTGGCCCGAGGCCCTGATCTTCTTAATCAGCTCTTCTAACCATTGGTAATGAAGATAATAACCATCTTTGCTCTTGATAATTTTTTGCTGATCAATCAGCATCGTCAAAAGCATGTTTAACTTTCTCCGAGGCAACCCTGTTCTTTGCTGGAGTTTATCGACTGATAGGGATAATAAATCTCCCTTGAGAATGCTAGTTTCCATCTGCTTCAATATCTCAATTTCTTGCGCTGTTAATTGAGGTTGAAACTCTGGCAAATAAAAATAATCTTCTCTCCGACGAAGAAGGCCTTTGGCGGTTAAGCGGTTGGCTAAGTAGGAGGTGGTCCGGGCGGAAATACCCAAATTTTTTCGCATCTTGGAGATAGTCATCCCCAGATCGTCTGGCTGCTGCTGGTGATATTTGGTTAACCGGCGCAGGATTTTCTGTTCTAAAAAATTTAGAATCTGTGGATGATAAATTAGATAAGGATGATGGTTCAAGATTTTCCATCGTCCTTCTCCTTCTCCTTCCTCAAGAATTAGCTTGAGCTTTTTTAAGGGAAGGGCAAAAAAGAATTTTATTTCTGACTCTCCTAATCCTTGGCTTCCTTTTTTAAGAGCTAATCCCTCGAGGGCCTCCTTTAAAGAGCCACTCATAACTTGGAGCCAGGCCAAGTGCTTGGTCATTCTTGGGAGTGAATAAGAAAATAGGGCTGGCCCTAAGATCCGCAGGTTGATTGTCTTTTTAAATCGATTCGCCAGGTAAAATTCCACCTCCACTTCATCATTCCACTTAAGTGAAATTGCCGGGTTGACAATTAAGCGTAAATATATGTTTTTGTCAATTAAATCCTGCTGATTTTGGGAATAGACAATTACCTCCACTGAATAAGTATTTCTCCGGTGCCGGAGAACTCCCTTAATTATCTTCGACGCCGACCCCAAGGGCTGGGAGGCAACGGCTTCGAAACGATGAAAGAGATTAGACTTAGCCATTCTTGTGCTTTCGCTTTTTCTCTTTTAAGGGTAAAGCCAAGACCATTTTTTGTCGAAAAGGATCGACTAAGGCAATAACCACTTTTATTATATCACCTAATTCATAAACGGGACTGCCTTGGCGCCGCAACACAGCTTTTTCTTTCCATCTGACCCGGACTGGGTGAGGGATTTCTTCATAAGGCAAAAACCCGTCGACGAAATATTCATTAAGTTCCACAATTAGACCATCTGGGATAATATCAACAATCATGCCCTCTATTTCCTCACCTAACTTGTCTTTAAGTAAGCGGAATATCCGCCAGCGCAGAAGATCTCGCTCCGCCTCTTCTGCTCGCCTTTCTTTCTCTGAGCAATGATCGGCTATTTCCGAAAGGGGAAGGGGGAGAGGAGGTTGGTGGGCCAACGCTCTTTTCAAAAGGCGATGGACGACCAGGTCCGGGTAGCGGCGGATAGGAGAGGTAAAATGAGTATAAAGATCTTTAGCCAGGCCAAAATGACCTCTATTCTGCTCGGAATAAACCGCCAGTTTCAGACTGCGGAGGATTTGAACTTGGACAAACTTCTCTTCGGGTCGACTTTTCACCTCCTCCAACACCCGTTGTAAATCTTGCGAGCGAATCCTTTTGGCGGGAGGCAGGGAAATGTTGAGATGAGCCAAAATTTTTTTTAACTTATCCATACTTTCTACCGAGGGACTAGGATGGATCCGATAGAGGAGGGGGTATTTTTTCTGGGTCAAAAAAGTGGCTACTGCCTCATTGGCCGCCAACATAAAATCTTCAATCAAATGATGAGCTTCATTGGTCTCGAAACCGATCACGGCCACTGGCCCCCCCTGTCCGTAAATCAACTCCGGTTCGATAAGATCAAAATCCAAACTCCCTTCAGCTAGCCGGGCTTTCCGGAGCAACCGGGCACATTGGCGCATGTCCATCAACATGGGCCTCAAGGTCTTGTATTTTTGGGTTTCTTCCGGGTCTCCTTGAAAGATTTTATAGACTGAATTATAAGTTAAGCGGGCGGCGGTACGAATGATAGAAGGGAAAAAATCCGCCTCTTTTATCCTGCCCTGGGAATCAATCCGGAGAATGACCGACATGGTTAATTTATCTTCTTGCGGACGCAAACTGCAGAGCCAATTGGAGAGCCGTTCGGGCAACATAGGCAGGACTTCTTCGCTGAAATAAACACTAGTCCCCCGTTGATAAGCTTCCTTATCTAATTCGCTGCCTAAGGGAACATAATAAGAAACATCTGCGATATGCACTCCCAACAGGTAATCATGTTTATCCCGTTTTAAACTCACGGCATCATCAAAATCTCGGGCTGTTTCCCCATCAATGGTCACCGTCATCCAGTGACGCAAATCACGCCTTTTCTTCAACTCGGCTGAAGACACCACCGCCGGAATCTTAGCCACTTCGGCCCGGACGGAACGAGGAAAAGATGTTCTTAAACTATAACGCTCAATAATCACCCGGCGATCAACTCCCGGGTCATCAGGAAAACCGAAAATTTCTTGAAGCTCGCGGGTTTCCCGGTCAACAGTAATCAGCATTCCTTCTTGGGGTTTTTCGCCTCGGCTCAACTTAATCGGCCAAGGTTCTTTAACCACCATGTCCACCGGCTGGATAAAGGGTTGGCCTCCCCGAAGTTGAAATTCTCCGATGAGACGGGATCGTTTCCTCTCGACAATGCCCAGAATCTTGCCTTCCGGCCGGCCACGAGAACCTCTCCTCCAAACCATGGCCTCGACTACATCCCCCTCCACTATTCCTTGGGCAAAGCGAGCGGGAATAAAAACATCGCTCCTTTTCTTGTTCTTAGGGATGACAAACCCATATCCTTTGCTTGAGGTGGTAAAGCGACCTTGCACTACCCTTACTCGAGGATTGAGGAAATATCTCCGTTTCAAACGCATTATCACCTTTTCTCGTTCGAGTTGGAGCAGAACTTGCCTCAGGTAAGGCCGGTCCTTCGAACCCAAACCCAGTTCACGACTGAGTCGAGTCAAACTAACCCCTTGACCTCGGTTCTGGTTAAAGACGCTCAGAAGGCGACGATAAAAGTGAAGATCCGGTTTTTTTTTAGGAATTGAAGTCATTTTTATTTGATTTGTTCTCCTCGAAACATAGGTAATGGGATGCTGAAAAAATTTTAATTTTTAATCTCGACTTCATTTATAACAGATTCAATACCAAGAGAAAAGTCAATGGTCAAAATTTATTATCCCCCACCCTAAAAGAGGCATGGTATCCGAGCCTAATTAAAAACATTGCCAGCCCCATAATTGGCTAAAAATAGCTTTAGTTTCAACCCGCTACCCGGAGGCAAGAAAACCATCTTGACCTTCGAGACGAAGAAAAAAAATGACTTTCGCTCCCAGGCAAAGTAAGCAGTATTTACTTCCAGGAAATATTTATTAATCGCCATAGGGATTATCTTCTGGCAGATGGAGGCCAAAATACAACTTGAAAAAATCAGTCTAATGAGTAATCATCTACAGGATGACAAAATCCGGGAAGGCTCCGGTTTCCAAGGATTAACTACCAAGAGGCTAGTCATTATCGAGAAAAATGGAGAAAAATATTCACCCTCACCAGCCCAGAAAAGAGGTCTGAAGATGGCCCCACCCCCATGCTCCCTGGCCTTATTAGCCTCTCTTCTCAAATTCTTGAAGAACTCCTTTGATGACCATTACCTCTTGCGTGAAGTCCCTCAAGTGCGCAGTCAGATCCAAGCTTCTAAATTCATCATCCGTCATGATGTCCAACGGAATTTACCTTGGGCCCTAACCCTGGCCCAAAAAGAAGCAGAGGCAGGCCTTCGCAGCAGCTTTTTAGTCGATCTGAATTCGCCTGATTTAGGGGTTCACGAGAGGGAGGCCAAAACCATTTTGCATCAAATTAACGACTTAGAGCATGAGGTCGGTTTGCTGCTTCCTTTGCCTGAATATTGCCCCCCGGCCAAAACCAGACCAACTAATTTTATCCCCCACCTCTCTATTCTGATTCACCAAATGGAAGAATTATTAGAACAGCCTATTTTTTCCCTGGCTTTTCCCGACGAGTCCCTAATGTATCCCGAACAATCCTATTTCCTGGCAACCAAAATATGTGCTTCCTCAGCTTTTTTAAGCCAGTGGCTGCTTTCTGACCGCCTCCATAACTTGCATCCCCAAGTTTGGGAGAGAGAATTCTCTTCTCCTCCCGACAAAATCCTCCAACTAGTCTTGCACCCTGAACTTTGGAGAGATTAAGCTGGCTCAAGGAGCCGTCCGTACTCGCTTCTCTTTAATATAAGAGTTTGTCCCCAAGGGAAGGGAAACAAAATCGAACGAAAGGCGAAGGAGAAGGTCGGAGCCACATTGAAGATTTAGCCTTCCGGAACCGTCCCTCAAAGGAACCCGACCGCCTCGGGTGCCGAGCGCCTATTGAGCCCGGCTCGTTTAAAGTTTTGAAACTCATATTAACTTTGAAACTCATCTTATCAGAGAATAAAGTCCAAAGATTCGAATTGATCGGGCGCAGCTTCGCCGGCGCCGAGAAGGGCCGTGAAGGAATGGCCTTAAAAATCTCGACCGAAGCGGAGACATTTTCCTTCGCCTTAACGTAGTAACTCATTCCCCTCACTTGGGGACAAAAGCTAATATAAATAAGGTGAACAATAAGGAATCTTAAATTTATGCCGGAGATACTTAGCCAAAGCCCGGTCAACCAGTTCCTTCATTTTCTGTTTGGATTTAATGGATAAAGTAGCTTGCAGTTCGGCCATCACCTGCTCCCGCTCCTCGGCTGTGGCTAACATCACCAGTTGACGATCAATCTTCTCGTCGATCTCTTCCAATCCGGCTTCATCCACTTCGTCTTGGTTTAAAACAGCCAGGGCTTCTCGAAAATAGGGGCCTAAGGTGGTTAATCGTTTTTGATGGGGATGCACAAAAGGGGCAATAATCTGGCGTAGTTTTACTGGCGATCCCCCAGTTTTCTCGGACGACAATCCCCGGCGGCTCTTTCCCAATTGTCTCTCTCGATAGGCTTGGTAAGCCGCCAACACAAAACGCTCCACCTTGACCAGGCTAAAAGAGCGCCGCGGCTTCTTTTTAACTTGCCAGTAATCCACGGCCCGTTGCAATCCATCTAAGACAACCCGCAGCGGAATTTCTTGGCTCAACCAACGGTCGATAAGGTAGATTTCGTGAGGGGTCAAGAGAAGGCTGCTCCGGCGCTGAGTAAGAACAAAGCGAGCAATTGTCTGGAAGTACTTCTCCCGGTTCGTCCTCTCCGCCGCCATGGCTCTCGTCCCTGATTCCCCTCACCGCCGATTTTTTTCATATAACAACCGCAATCCATCCAAGACAAGATCTGGTTCGTGGTAAACATTTGCTTTTTCTTGCTTAGAGAAAAACTCCGCCCATCCTCCGGTCATGACGACTTTGGTGGTGGGGCCCAAGACCTGTTTCATCTCTCTTAATATGCCTTCAACTAGCCCTTGATACCCATAGAAGAGACCGGCTTGCATACTCCCTTCAGTTGTTTTGCCAATGACAGAGGCTGGCTGGCGAATTTCAATGCGAGGTAATTTAGCCGTTTTCTCATATAGAGCCTGCGCCGCCATTTCAATACCCGGAGCAATAGCCCCTCCCAAATAATCTCCTTGAGGTGAGATGGCATCAAAGGTCGTGGCTGTCCCAAAATCCACCACCACGAGGGGTCCCCCATACTTATGGAAGGCAGCCACAGCGGCCACCACTCGATCAGCCCCCACCTCTTGAGGATTCTCATAAAGAATAGCCATGCCTGTTTTTAGACCGGGGCCCACTACCAGAGCTCTCTTTGAAAATAGCTGGCGAGTGACCTGCTGAAAAATGGGGGTAAGAGGGGGGACAACACTGGAAATAATAGCCCCTTCAATATCTTCTTCTTTTATCTTGGCCCATGTTATTAAATCCAGAAGAATTAGCGCATATTCATCAGCTGTTTGCTCGGAATCACTATGAATGCGCCATTTCTTTAGCAATTTATCTTGTTGAAAAACCCCTAAACTAATACTGGTATTCCCAATGTCAATAGCTAAAATCATGCGAACCCTCCTTTTCCTTTCCCCGAACGATAGCGAAGCGGATCCATTATTTCCCCCGAAGAAAAAGCTTTCGTGGCCCCCTTTGTTTTGACCACCAAGCGACCGTATCGATCAAGCCCTAAAAACTTGCCGGTAATTTTTTCCTTGGCTGTCTCAATGATTATAGTTTCCCCGGGCTGAAACAGGCTTAATCTTTCCACGGTTTTCAAAATAGGTTCTTCACCTTGAACCTTCACCAGATTATACCATCGATTTAGGGCGGGAAATATTTTGCTTGCCAGATACTCAGGAGAAAATTCTCGATGGAGAATCATTTTCAGAGAAACGGCCGTATTCTGCAAAAAGGAAGGAAAATCCTCTCGCGCTTGATTCAAGTTCAAACCAATCCCCAAGATGACATAACTTAACCGTTGCCCGGCAAAAGAACTTTCGCTAAGGATGCCCCCTAATTTTTTCTCTTTCCAGATCAAGTCATTGGGCCACCGAATAAGAAGAGGCAAAGAATACTCTTCGGAAATGGCCTCCACCACCGCTACTCCAGCCAACAAAGGAAAAAGAGAGCTTTCTTGGGCAGGGCGAAGCAACACCGAAAGATAAAGCCCCATTCCCGGTGGTGAAAACCAGGTCCGGCCTTTGGTTCCCCGGCCGGCAACCTGTTCCTCTGCTAACACCGCAACCCCTTCTTCCTCTCCCCGTTCGGCTAGTTCCCGAAGGACATCATTGGTGGAAGAGCAAGAAGGAAGTCGAATTACTTTTTTCCCTAATTCCATCCCAATTCCCTTGATTCCTTTTGCTTCCTCTGAATAACAAGCAAGATAGTTATCTTTTGCCCTTTAAGAAAAATAACAACGCCAACCTACATCCCCTCGAAGATCCTTAACGACTCTTGTCTCGGCAACAATTGGGGCCTGCCCCCCTATTTAAGGAAGCACCGCCTACTTAGCGTGATCCTGGAGGTGACGGAGAGCTTGCAGGTGTTCCTGCATTTTCATCTCTTTTTGCTGGAGCCCAGCTAATCTTGACTTCGTTTCGGCCACAACTTCTTGAGGGGCTCGTTCGACAAACTTTTTCGCTTGGAGGCGCACCTGGAGCTTCTCTTTGTCTTCCCTAATCTTTTTCAACTCTCGCTCCAGACGAGCAACTTCTTTGGCTAGATCAATTAAGCCTTCCTCAACTAGAATGCCCACTTCCCATTTCCCGGCCAAACCTTTTAAAAATTTATGGGCCTTGGGAAACTCAGTTACCAACTGCATTTCCTTTAATTGAGCCAGATGATAAATTTCTTCTCTATTGTTCTCCAATAATATTTTATCTTGGGGATGAGCAATTTTCACCCAAATACTTACTTTTTTCCTGAGGGGAATCGTATTTTCCGCTTTAATTGTCCTCACGGTGGTAATTAATTCCTGGACTTGAGTCATTTCTTGTTCGGCTTGCTCATCAATCCAATCATCTCGCTGCTCTGGAAACGAGGCGCCCAATAAGGACTTCCCACTCCCGGGGAGGTATTGCCAGATTTCTTCCGTCACAAAGGGCATAAAAGGATGCAGAAGCCTCAAGGTCAAATCGAGCATCGTCACCATCGTTTCTCTCGTTTTCTCATTTCCTTTAGCCAGGGCTGGTTTCACCATTTCCACATACCAATCACAAAATTCATGCCAGATGAAATGATATATGCGGTTGGCCGCTTCATAAAATTTATAGGCGGCCAAGGCATCATTGATTTCCCCGGCGATGCGAGACAACCGACTTTTAATCCATCGATCAGCTAAAGTCTCTTCCCTTATATCCCCAGTGCCTTCTCCTAAGTTTAGAAGAACGAAGCGAGCGGCATTCCAGATTTTATTGACAAAAGCCCGATAGCCGGCCATTCGTTCCTCGGAAAGAGAGATGTCCATGCCCGGAATAGCTAGGGCGGCCAGAGTAAAACGCAGGGCATCCGTGCCATATTTTTGGGTCATTTGCAAGGGATCAATAATGTTACCTTCTGATTTACTCATCTTGCGTTTTTTGAAGTCACGGACCAACCCGTTGATAAACACATCCCGAAAGGGGATGTCACCCATAAATTTAAGTCCCATCATGATCATTCGGGCCACCCAGAAGAAAATGATATCAAAGCCAGTGGCCATTAAATCCGTGGGATAAAAAACCCGCAAATCTTCGGTCTCCTCCGGCCATCCCAATGTCCCGAAAGGCCACAAAGCCGAACTGAACCAGGTATCCAAGATATCCTCGTCTTGGACTAGGCGACGACTATGGCAACGAGAACATTCTTGGGGCTCTTCTATTTCGACTATTACTGCCTGGCAATCCTGGCAATACCAAGCTGGAATTCGATGCCCCCACCATAATTGGCGAGAAATACACCAATCGTGAATGTTATACATCCACTCAAAATAAGTCTTAGCCCAATTAGGCGGCACAAATCTAATTTTGCCTTCTTCCACTACCTTGATAGCCTCTTGGGCCAAGGGCCCAATTTTTACAAACCACTGCCAAGAAAGATGGGGCTCAATGATGGTTTTACAACGATAACAATGACCAACAGCATGCTGATAGTCTTCCTCTTTGACCAGGAACCCTTCTTCACGTAGTCGCCGGAGCACTTTCTGGCGGCATTCGAAGCGGTCCAATCCCTGAAACTCTGGACCGGCCTCGGCTGTCATCTTGCCCTGACTGTCAATGACAATGATTTGGTCTAATTTGTGTTTCTTACCAAGCTGAAAATCGGTGGGATCATGGGCTGGAGTTACCTTAACTGCTCCGGTTCCAAAATCCATCTCCACCGTTTCATCGGTGATCACGGGCAGGATTCGATTTTGGAGAGGTAAAAGAACTTTCTTGCCCTTAAAATTTTTATACCTTTGGTCCTCAGGATGAACAGCCACGGCTGTATCCCCCAGCATGGTTTCTGGCCGGGTGGTGGCGACAATAATACTTCCTTCTTCCTCGGTCAATGGATAGCGAATGTAATACAATTTTCCCGACAGCTCCTTATGCTCTACTTCGATATCCGAAAGCACCGTCCCACACCGGGGGCAATGGTTGACCAAATAATAATCGCGATAAATTAAACCTTCCTTATAAAGCCGAACAAACACCGTCCGCACTGCCCGGGAAAATCCTTCATCCATCGTGAACCGCTCTCTTGACCAGTCCAAGGAAAAGCCCATTTTCTTTAATTGTTTAGTGATCACACCGCCGTATTTCTCCTTCCACTCCCAAGCGATTTTCAAGAATTCCTCTCGCGAGAGATCGGTCCGAGAAATCCCTTTCTTTTTTAACTCCTGCTCGATGACATTGTGGACGGCAATACTGGCGTGATCAGTTCCTGGCAACCAGAGAACATTAAACCCTTTCATTCTTTTCCAGCGGGCGATAATGTCGGGAAGGGTGAAACATAAGGCATGCCCCATGTGCAGGGAACCAGTGACATTGGGGGGAGGAAGAACCATCGAAAACTTAGGTTTGGAGGAATGAGAATCACCCTGAAATAATCCTTCCGCCACCCAAAAACCGGCCCATTTTTCCTCAACTGGCTGGGGATCATAGGTTTTGGATAAAATTGCTTTCTTGTCTAACTTTCTTGTGTTCATCACTGTTGTTTCCTTTAGATTTTATATTTTACCAGGAATCGGCAATTTTTGCTTGGCTTATGGTTCTCTTTTGGAGGTCAACCTCGTTTCCAACCATTTCATCAACTCTGCTTTCAATCGCCCCCCAATTCTCTTTTCTAGCTCTCTCTCCATCGCTGCAACCTCCTCTTCCAAAAGCTTTCTAATGTTCCGCCTGTTGGACATCATCTCGGGTTTATCTTCCGGGACTTCTTCTGGTTCTTCAGGCAAATCCTCGGGCAAATATCGATCGCCAAGTAAACGGCGAACCTTGGCCACTAACTCCAGGGAAGAAATAGGCAGTTCAATCATTGTCTCTATGGCAACTTGGTTGGCTTTGGGCTGGTCCACCTCATCAAATGGTCCCTTGTAGACGATTAAGGCTGTCTTCGGGGCTAGATCTTCCTCTCGGAACCATTCAGCCAGCTGATAACCATCTTTGCCCGGCAAGGAAAGACGGCAGAGGGTTAAATCTGGGGGGCTTTTCTTTATTGCCTCCTGCAAATCGTGACCATCGGAAAAAAAATGAAGAATAAATTCCTCAGGAGGAAAAGTCATCTCTAACCAAGACCTGATCACTGGGCTTTTTTCTCCAATCATTAACCGGTAAGCCATGCCTTGCCTCCACCAAAAACCGTGATTGTATTATCACTTTTTTTCTTCTCGTGTCAAACGTTATCCCTTGGCTTGGTTTTCTTCAAGGGAGTTTATTTATTAACCATTTCCCCCAACCGAACTCTAAAAAGCTTCCCATCGGGCGAAAAGAGATCCCGTTATAATCATTGGTCTGTTCCGCTTGAGGAAGCCATTTGACGGCTTCGATATTTTGATCCTCCGCCAGCCAACAAAAGAAAGTGGCTTGGGGAATAGCCAAAGATACTTAACCTTGACATTGACTTTTTCTCTGACTAAACTATACACTCCAATTGGAGTATAATTAGAGTGCCTAGCCGGCCTCTCAACAGGAATTCCCATTTGGACAATTAGCTAAAAGCTCTTCTCCAAGGAGCCGTCTTGGGTAATCATCTCTGACGGGAATAAAGAGAAAAGCAATGACTGAGGCTTTATTAGCCAGGGGGCGGGCTAATCTCCCCCTGGTCCCAACAGGAAAGAGTTTCTCTCTTTTTCCCGCCGAGTTGAAGAAGAGCCTTGAGACGTATTATCTATTAGCCGAGAATCACTAACTTATGGTATCTTGTTAAGTTGCCTTATGGGCACTCAAATTGAATCAAAGATGGAGGTTCAGCATGAAACTTGTTCCCCCTCATGGTGGTCAACTAAAGCCTCTTCTTATTAATGAAGAAGGTCGGTTAGAAACAAAGAAAAGGGCCCAAACTTTACCTCCTGTGTACCTGTCCTCCCGGGAAACATCCGACTTAATCATGCTCGCTATGGGCGCTTTTAGTCCTCTGAGCGGCTTTATGGGCCATGACGACTACCAGCAAGTGATTAAAGACATGCATCTTGCCGACGGCACTCTTTGGCCAATTCCGATAACTTTGGCAGTTACTGAAGAAGAAGCCAAGAAGCTCTCTCTCAATTCGGAAATAGCTCTAATCGACCGCGATTCCCAAGAAATCATGGGCATTTTCCGTCTGCGCGACAAATTTACTTATGACCCACGCCTGGAAGCTCGCCTTGTCTTTGGCACCGAGGATGAAGCCCATCCAGGAGTGGCTAAAATATATGCCCAGCCGAAGGTTTATCTAGGGGGTGAAGTGGTGGCTTTAAGTGAAGGGCCTTTTCCGGCTCTCTACGGGAATTATTTTGCGCGGCCCGAAGAAACAAGAAGAATTTTTCAAAAGAAAGGCTGGCAAACCGTGGCTGCTTTTCAAACCCGCAATCCGATGCACCGTAGTCATGAGTACTGCACGAAAATTGCCTTAGAAGTATCTGATGGCCTTTTTATTCATCCTTTAGTAGGTAAACTCAAGGCTGACGATATTCCGGCTGAGGTTCGAATGCAGTGCTACGAAGTCCTCCTGGCCAAGTATTATCCCCAAGAACGGATAGTCATCAAGGTCTACCCCATGGAAATGCGCTACGCTGGTCCTCGTGAAGCTGTTTTACATGCTATCATTCGCCAAAATTTCGGTTGTAGCCACCTGATTATCGGCCGCGACCATGCCGGAGTAGGCAACTACTACGGGCCCTTTGCTGCCCAAAAAATTTTCGACCAGATCGGTGAAGACGAGCTCTACATCAAACCTCTGAAAATTGACTGGACCTTTTGGTGTTACCAGTGCGACGGGATGGCCTCTTTAAAAACCTGCCCCCATAGCAACGAAGACCGGGTTCTCATCAGCGGGACGAAACTGCGGGAGATGCTTGCTCGGGGTGAAAGGCCTCCCAAGGAATTCAGTCGTCCCGAAGTGGTCCAGATATTACTCGACTACTACCAACAAAAAAAGAATAGGTGAGCATCATGGTTCGGCAAAAAGCAACTAATATTACCTGGCACCAAGGGGCTATTACCAAAGAGGATCGAGAGCGACTTCTCAATCAAAAGGGAGTGGTTATCTGGTTTACTGGTCTTTCCGGTTCAGGAAAATCTACCATTGCTCATGCGGTGGAAGAGAAACTTTTTGAACGAGGCCATCTGTCATATGTGCTCGACGGGGACAACATTCGCCATGGCCTGAACCAAGATCTCGGGTTTTCACCCGAAGACCGAGAAGAAAACATCCGCCGGATTGGAGAAGTGGCCAAGCTTTTTGCTCAGGCCGGTCTCATTACGATGACCGCTTTCATTTCCCCTTATCAAGCTGACCGTCAGAAAGCCCGCCATCTTCTACCCCCGGGAGGGTTTATCGAAGTCTTTGTCAAGGTCCCTCTCCAAGTGGCCGAAAAACGAGATCCTAAAGGATTATACAAGAAGGCTCGGGCGGGTGAAATAAAAGAATTCACTGGCATTTCAGCCCCTTATGAAGAGCCTCTGGCACCAGAGATAACTCTGGATACCAGCCTCCTCTCTGTTGAGGAATGCTGCTCTCAAGTCATCCAGTACCTGGAAGAACACCAGATTATCCCTCGTCATCAGTAATGATTGTTATAATCCACATAGAAAGAGTTTTCCCCGAGTAAATTTTCCACCTGTTGGCGTAACTTGGTTGAAGGTTTCACCTTCTCTTCTTCGGCCGATTGAACCAGTAAGCGAAAGGCCAGTGGTTTTTCCAATTCAAAATAAACAGGGCATTGGCCGCGATTGGCAGCTAATAAAGATTTGAGTTCTTCGAGCAACACTTTTTCTAACCCGGGCAAGTAGAGTCGAATAACAACTTTTCGAGCTAACTTCTCCAACGCTTCTTCCAAAAGCATAATTTCGGATAAAATAAGACGAGGAGAATCCGAGTTAGGGGATAATTTCCCTTTCACCCAGACCAAAATATCTTCCCGAAGATATTCATAGTTTTGCCGATAGGCATCAGGGAAAACAACTACTTCCAATTGCCCGGTCATATCTTCCAGCACAAAAGTGGCCATCCGCTCATCTTTTCGGGTTTTTATCTGCTTCATTCCATTGATAATTCCCGCCACCATAATCTCCCGGTCATGATTATTAACCGCCTCCAACTCATTAATTGCATGGCTTACCAAGCGCTTAAGATGATGGCCATATTGGGCTAAGGGATGGGAAGAAAAGTAAAAACCCAGGGCTTCTTTCTCATAAGCCAAAGCTTGCGCTTCATCCCACTCTTTCATCTCAGCAATTTCAGGAGGAAGAGTTAAGGGCTCAATTTCTTCCCCTCCAAACAATGTTGTTTGGGGGGACTGCTTCCTTTTACTGATCTTATGGCTGCGGGCAATCATCATGTCCACCATATGGAATAACTGCGAGCGTTTCCAGCCTAAAGAATCAAAGGCCCCGGCTTTGATTAAGCTCTCCAGTACTTTACGATTAACCGCCTTCGGGTCTACATTTTCGACGATGTCAAAAGGTGATTTAAAACCACCAATTTTTTGCCTAGCTTGGAGGATAGATCGCACTGCTTGCTCGCCAACATTTTTAATGGCCGCCAATCCAAAACGAATACTCCCTTTAGCCACGGAAAAAGTTAAATCGCTTTCATTGATGTCAGGAGGAAGGACTTTAATGCCCATCTCCTTACATTCGTTGATATATTTCACCACTTGGTCAGTGGCTCCTTTCTCGGCTTCCGAGGTTAACAGGGCTGCGAGAAAGCAAACCGGATAATGAGCCTTGAGATAAGCGGTTTGAAAGGCAAGATAAGCATAGGCAGCACTATGGGATTTATTAAAGCCATAACCGGCAAAATAATTGATAGTTTCAAAAAGTTGATTGGCCTTAGCTGGGTTGATTCCTTTTCTCTTCGCTCCCTGGATAAACCTATCCCGTTGGGCCTTCATCACCGAGGTTTTCTTTTTACCGATGGCTTTCCTCAAGAGATCCGCCTCCGCCAAGGAAAAGCCCGCCAATTCCGTGGCAATCATCATGACTTGCTCTTGATAGACAATCAATCCTTTTGTCTCCTTAAGAATTGGCTCCAATTCGGGCAAATCATATTTGATTGAGTCGGGATGATGCTTGCGCTTGATGAATTCCTCGGTCATTCCGCTCTGGAGAGGCCCCGGCCGATAGAGAGCATTCAAGGCAATCAGATCCCGGAAATCTTCCGGTTTATAATTAACTAAAAGAGCCTTCATACCCGCGCTTTCAAACTGAAATACCCCATCAGTATTGCCGGCTTGGAAAAGAGCAAAGGTTTGAGGGTCATCAAGGGGTATATGGTCAATATCAACCTCTTCTCCCGTGTCCTTTCTAATCAACTCCAGAGAATCCTTGATCACGGTCAAGTTGCGTAATCCTAATAGATCCATCTTTAGCAACCCTAGAGCCTCTACATCTTGCATGGGAAACTGAGTTGTTATTTCCCCTCGCGCGGACATATAGAGAGGTAAAAATTCGGTTAAAGGCTGGGGCGCGATGACGATGCCTGCCGCATGGATGGAGGGATGCCTAACTTGTCCTTCGAGTTTCTGGGCTAAATTAAGAAGATGGGTTATTTTACTGTTCTTGGTGTAAATTTCTCTTAATTGAGGGATTGTTTCTAAAGCATTCTTAATGGCCGAGCCTTGAGTTTGCGGGGGGATCATTTTGGCAATCTTATCCACTTCGGGCAGAGGAACTTCCAGCGCCCGGCCGACATCACGGACTGCTTGACGACCAGCCATAGTCCCAAAAGTGATAATCTGACAGACATTCTCCTGCCCGTATTTAGCGGTGGCATACTGGATAATTTCATCCCGCCGACGACCACAGAAATCTATATCAATGTCCGGCAAACTGACCCTTTCGGGATTAAGAAAGCGTTCAAAAAAAAGGTTATACTCGATAGGATCAACCGCCGTGATGCCCAGAACAAAGGCTAAGAGACTTCCTGCCGCCGAACCTCGGCCAGGACCGACGGGAATTCCTCGGGTTCGGGCTTCGCGAATCAAATCCCAGACGATGAGGAAATACCCGGCAAAACCCATGTCTTTAACCAGGCTGATCTCCTTTTTCAACCGGTCTCGGTAAAAATCCTCAGAGGGTAATTGTCCCTCGCGAATTCTTGGGCCGAGAATAGCTAATTTTTTCTCCAGTCCTTCCCAGGCAATTTCCTCAAAGTAATTCTCTAAGGTATAACCAGGCGGGGGTTGAAATCGAGGTAAATTATAACCCTTGAAAGGAAAATCAAAGTTACAGCGAGCCGCAATTTTTGCCGGGTTGATCAGGGCCTCGGGAACATCTTGAAAAAGAGCCGCCATTTCTTCGCTGGATTTAAAATAAAACTCCTGGGTCCCAAATCTAATCCGATCAGGATCAGAAACTTTCTTATTGGTCTGGATGCAGAGAAGAACATCATGACTTTCGGCATCTTCTTTTTGAAAATAATGCACATCGTTAGTGGCCACCAAGGGAAGACCCAATTGATGGGCAAGCTCCACCAAGCGGGGGTTAACCTTTTTTTGGGCCTCCAAGCCATGGTCTTGAAGTTCTATGTAGAAATCATCTGGACTAAAAATCTGCGCATATTCCCGGGCCGCTCTTTGCGCTTCTTCCTCGCGATCCATTTCGAGGAAATAGCTTATCTCTCCCTTTAAGCAAGCCGAGAGAGCGATTAATCCCTCGGCATGAGAGGCCAACAGCTCCTTATCAATCCGGGGTTTATAGTAAAAGCCTTCGATATAGCTCTTAGAGATTAGCTGGCAAAGGTTTTTATAACCCCTTTCATCCTTGACTAAAAGTACAAGGTGAAAATGGCTGGGGCGATTCTGATCCGGGGTTTTATCCTGGCGACTTCCGGGAGCAACGTACATTTCGCAGCCAAGAATGGGCTTAATTTTCTGTTCCTTGGCCAAACGAAAGAAACTTACCGCCCCAAAAATATTACCATGATCAGTAATGGCGACCGCCGGCATATTCATCAACTTGGCGGCCTTGACTAAATCAGCCAAGCGCAAGGCTCCGTCTAGAACACTATACTCGGTGTGAGTATGAAGATGAATGAAAGGGGGGATATTATTATTGGCCTCTGACATTGCTCCTCAAAATAACTAAAACGCTATTATTCCCACTCAATGGTTCCCGGGGGTTTGGAGGTTATGTCATACACAACCCGGTTTACTCCATCGACCTCATTGATAATCCTAGTCGCCACTCGATTAAGAAAACGCGGGGAAGCTGGGTACCAATCAGCCGTCATCCCGTCGACACTGGTAACTAAACGAAGAGCAACGACTCTTTGATAAGTCCTTTTGTCTCCCATCACCCCGACGGATTTAACGGGCAACAAAACCGCAAAAGCTTGCCAAAGTTGGGCATAAAGCCGGGCTTTCTTGACTTCCTCAACAAGAATAGCATCCACTTCTCGTAGTAAATCTAGCCTCTCCTTGGTTATTTCCCCCACCACTCGCACGGCCAATCCCGGGCCTGGGAAAGGATGTTGACGGATGATATCCTGGGGTACACCCAGTTGCCGGGCTACTTCTCGTACTTCATCCTTGAACAACTCCCGCAGAGGCTCGACCAACTGGAATCCATGTTGAGCGGGTAAACCACCGACATTATGATGGGATTTTATACTGGCGGAAGGCCCTTTAACTGGAACACTTTCGATAACATCAGGATAAATCGTTCCCTGGGCTAAAAAGCGCACCCCGCCTTCCCGAGTAGCTTCATCTTCAAAAACACGGATGAACTCTTCGCCAATTATTTTTCTCTTCATCTCCGGGGACAGAATTCCCTTTAACCGCTTTAAAAAACGATCCGATTCCTGACGTCCCTTCAAGTTGAAGGAAAACTGCTTTTTAAAACACTCCAGGAGTTCCTCATATTGTCCCTTCCGTAATAAACCATTATCCACTAGAACACAAATCAGACGATCTTGGATAGCCCGCTCGATGAGCAGGGCCGTCACCAAAGAATCAATCCCTCCACTGAGTCCACAGATGACTTTCTCTGGCCCGACTTGCCGCCTAATTTCATCAACTTTCTGCTCGACAAAAGATTGCATACTCCAATCTGCCTGGAGTCCGGCAATAGCGAATAAAAAATTCGCCAACAATTGGCGCCCTTCTTGGGTATGAACTACTTCCGGATGAAATTGGACCCCAAAATACTTCTTCTCTCGATTCTCAACGACCGCCACTGGACAATTTTGCGTCCAGCCGGAGATGATAAACCCCGGAGGAACCTCCCCCACTGAATCCCCATGGCTCATCCACACTTGAGCCTTGGGAGATAATCCTTTCAACAATCCTTGGCTATCTTTAACCCTTAACTGAGCAAAGCCATATTCTCTTTTTGAGGAAGGATGGACCTTTCCTCCCAAGGTATGAACCATAACTTGTAAACCATAACAAATTCCTAATAGGGGGACCGGCAAAGAGAACAGGGCCTTTTCGGGCAAAGGAGCATCCTGGTCATAGACACTTTGAGGCCCTCCCGAAAGAATAATCGCTCGGGGAGCCATCTTCTTTATTTCTTCTAGCGGGGTATGATAAGGCACAATCTGCGAAAAAACCCCTAGCTCTCTAACTCGCCGGGCGATTAGTTGCGTATATTGGGAACCAAAATCAAGGACGAGAACCATTTCCATTATTCGATTGTAGCAGAGGAAACAACCTGGAGCAAGAACACTTTTTATAAGGAATTCCTCAAACTGACTTTGTCGCAGAGAGCCCACCCTCTCCTCATCTCTTCTCGCCAGAACTCTTGCTGGATTCCGAGGCTCCAGCCGATTATTTCTCATGATTTTCTATTTGATCAGGCTAAGGCCCGGCTGATTTTCGGCATTTTCCGGACGTCTCTGCAGCTCATGAGGCGTTTTGGTCCGCCAAGAGCAATTTCCAATTGTCCTCGACATCCATTTTGCCGTGATTTTTGTTGCTTAGCGTAGGTTTGAAGAAGAAAATAAGCACTAAAAGGCCTTCCCCCCATCACAACAGAAAATGAGGTTCTTAGTTTATTGCCTCATTATCTTCGTAGAGAAAAATTATAAAATATTTATTATATACCCAATTACAAAGTAGTATTTTTGGCCGTTTCATAAAGAGTAAGGATGTTCTCTAAGGGGACATCTGGCTGAATAGTGTTTGAAGGAGAGAGAATAAGGCCTCCATTTTGGCTGCAAGAGGCTATGCGCTGCTTTACTTCCGCTGCCACCTCCTCTGGCGTCCCAAAAGGAAGAGTTTTTTGGCAGGAAATTGTCCCGTGCAGACAGACTTGATTGCCAAAGAGATTTTTTATCTTTACCACATCCATGCATTCAGGCTGAATGGGATTGATGATATCGAATCCAATCTCTATTAGATCACTAAAGACGGCCTCCATATTGCCATCGCTGTGGAACATAAAGTAGATGTCTTTTTGGCGGCGAACTTCCTCCAGCCAAATTCTCAATCTGGGTTTAAAATACTTCCGCCACATTCGGGGAGAAATCATCATAGTTTCCTGGGCAGCGATATCCCCCATAATAACCATCATATCAACACCAAGCTTAACCAATTGCTTAGACTGCTCAAGGCGATGTTCTAAAACTCTATCAGCCAAGGTTTCTACTAATTTTGGCTCCTGGGTTAGATCCATCATATAACGGTCAAAACCTCTTAACTCCCATGATGTTTTAAAAATATTCCAGAGTTCAACAGCAACAAAGTATTTATTACCCCAGCGAGAGACATCGGAACGGACGCCTCGGTAACGTTCTTCCAGATTAGGATGAGGAAATCGATATTTCTTGATTCCTTCCAAACCTGCTTCAGCCAATGGATGGTAGGTGTAAACCCAATATAATCCATTGGAATTAGGAATGCGGCAGATACCATATTCATCTTCAAGCCAACCATTATCACGCTTTATCACCAGATTCTTTCGCCCCATGCCAATTTCAGGAATTTGCCAGGGAGAAGGAATTGCTCTTTCGGTAAAGGCTGAACTCGGTTCCAACATTGTATAGCGAATATCCAGGCCCAGAGCCTCCATGATCTTCTCGGCATCTTTAGTCCCCAAGTGTTCTTCTAGTTTGGCCCAGACATCCTGCCGGAAATAACCATCAAGCGGTACTCTGTCGGGTCGTTTCAGATTGATAGCTGTAATTACTCTTTCTTTTGAGTTCAAAGTTTTTCACCTCTTAAATTACTAAAAATTACCTTCTCCTCTGCTTCCACGCCTACCGGGTGGTATCTTGGCTCAAAAATACCAAGAACAATCTCAATCAATTATCTTACTAGTTTCATTGCTTACTTTCTATTATAAATTTTTTCTGAAATTGGGGATACATTACATAGTTACCTAATTTATAGTCCTCATTATTCCAAGTGTTATAATATCTTTTTTCAAGGAGGTAACAGAATGCTTAATTTTGATCCGGTCCCATCAAAAGGTTAAGGGCGAAATCTAGGAATCA
>DQWD01000337.1 GCA_011042725.1 Candidatus Aminicenantota bacterium
GAAAACTGGTGACATGGAAAACCGGTGACAGCTCACCTATTTACCAGTTTTTTGTTTGGTAGAAAAAGGAATCATCGCCAAAGCGAGTGCCTGGAAAAAACCTTGCGCTTTTCCTGCCAAAAAGCTTACTCCTTCACCCATATTCTCCCTCAATCTTTTTCCTGCCTTAAAAGTCAGCTAGGAAATAAATAATCAATGGTTTTCCAGTTCTGCTTAAGCCTGATGATAACAACAAGTTATCGTTTAGAATCCATCACTTTTCATATATTGTCGTTAATTAGAGTCCTGCTTTTTTAAATAACCAGAAATTGTCCACGGGGAAAACATAGAGAGGAGGAGATGTTATTTAGATGATAATCGACTTCCCCAAAAAAGAAAGAGTAAAGCCCCGGAAACAAGAATAATCAAATATTGGACCACCTTAGTCAAACCAAAAAGGGGAATGTAAAGGGAGGAAACTCCCAAAGCACCCACAAAAGAACCGAGGAGGTCAAGACCATAACTCAACCCCAAATGAGAGTGGGCATGGAGGTAGAGGCGGGTGGCGGCAATAAAAATATCTCCTCCCAGATAACCAAGAAGAAGAAAGGCTCCATAGTAAATCAGGGGGCTGACGGGATGTCGAATTACTGCCCCAAGAATCACGAGGAAAATAATAAGAGAAGCTAATAAAAGCAAAAATCGGGGGAGAGGCGACCAAGGTAGCTTCTGACTTACCAAGGCGCCGATGTATAAACCAAGCATGAAGCAAGAGAATAGAAGGGATAAAGCATGATAGAGGGAGCCGAACTGGGCTTGGTAGGCAATAAGGAGAACTATTTCGGTGACAATAGAGATGAAGCCTAAACAGATAACTGGGAAGAGGATGAAATAAATTCTGTTTTTGACCACCAGCAAAGCGAGAAAGAGTCCACTAAAGAGAAGGAGCAAGGGGAAATCAAGCAACCACCATCTTCCTCGTTGGGCCAAAAAAGAAAAAATAGTCATCTCTTGCCTCGAGAATTGTTTACCCCAGAGTAGAGCAGTAAAAAAATAGCAAATGGGGTTGGTATCGGTATTAAGACGGAAACTAGGATTTTGGAGGGCGGGGATGAGGATTTGTTGGCGCCAAGGATTAATTCGAGAAACTAAGTAACTTTTCGTCAGAAACTTTGTTGATATCGCCCATTTCTCGAGGTTCGACCTTAAAAAGGAAGGAGTAAGATTTAGCTTTCTTTCTGAAGAAATAAAAATATTTGTTTCTCCAGGGACGACCTCCACCCAAGCAAACACTGTTTTAAGGGTATTGTAAAGCGAAGAGAGGAGAAGTTGCCTCTCTTTGGAGATGTAGTTTTCCGAAGATGTTATCCGAAAAGCAAAAATACCACGGGGAGTAAGCTTTTGTTTAACCATTTGGAAGAATTCAAGAGTGTAAAAACGATTCAGTTGGGCATTGATCGGGTCCGGAAGGTTGAGGATAATTACTTCATATTTTTTATTCACCTGGTTAAGATAGGCTCGTCCATCGGCAATTATTAGCTGAACTCGGGAAGAGTGGAGAGCTTTTTTTTCCTTTTCAGGAAGGAATTTAAGCGCCAGATCTATTAATTGGGGATCAATTTCCACGTAGTCGACTTGAGTAAATGGGTATTTGAGGGTTTCATCCAGTGTTCCTCCCAGGCCTCCTCCAATTAAGAGCATTTGGCGAGCCGTGGGGAATTGTAATAGAGGAAAGTGAATAATTTCTTCGGCTTGTTCTGGGTTGGGAAGACTAAAGTAGAGAGAATGGTTGGTGTATAAGGTTACTTGTTCTTGAGAAGCGATAAGCCCCAGTTTTCCATAGAGGCTATCTTGGCAAGCTTTCAGGGTAAAAGGCGACCAGTAAAGTTTTTCAGCTGGAAAATCAGCTAGCCAGAAGGTCGTCAGAATAGCTGTTAGACTGAGAAGAAAGCCGAGTTTCCGCGGTGATGACCAGATGATAAAAATGGCTGAACAACTTAACAAGACGATCAAGGCAAGGCTCTGCCAATTGGAAAAATAGGGAAGAATAACAAAATAGATGAGAACTCCTCCCCCAAACGAACCCAGAGCTTCCCGGAGGTAGGTTTTCTCTACTTGTCCATTCAAATAATTGGCATTCCACACGAAGAGAATACCAAGGGGAAACCCGAGAAAAAAGCAGTAAATAAAGGAGGCGAAAATAATAGTTGCGAGACTGGCGGGTTCACCTGGCTGGAGAGAAAAGATGAACCGGGAGAAGCGAAGAAGAACAAAAACCCCCACAATTCCTCCCCCGTAAAGATAATAACCTTGGAAAAAACGATCTATCTGGAATCGAAGGCGGGGACCGACTAAACTTCCGATACCCACCCAGAAAAGCCATGATCCCAAGCCAAAACCGAAAGTTAGTTCGTTTCCTTGAAAATAAGCGGAGAATTCTCTTAGAAAAATAACTTGAATGGAGAGAGAGAGAAATCCAAGAAGGAAGGGAGGAAGGAAAAGTTTTAATCCCAAATTCCGGGAATAGGAGTTTGACACTGGGGACATTTTCCATCTTTTAGATTAATTTTTGAAACTTCAAACCCCCATCTCTTGATCAGGAGAGTGCCACAACGGGGGCAATAAGTGCTTTCGGCCTGATGGCCAGGAACATTGCCGATATAAACATAGTTGAGACCCTCCTCGCGGGCGATTTGATGGGCTCGTTCTAAAGTGGAAATTGGAGTGGGGGGGAGGTTTCGCAGAAGGTACATTGGATGGAAGCGAGAAAAGTGGAGAGGAACATCAGGTCCCACCTCGGCTTTTATCCAGCGAGAAAGATTCTTTATTTCTTTGACTGAATCATTTAAAGTAGGAATAACAAGATAGACTATTTCGAGCCAAATCGGGCTGGCGGCAATTTTCTTAATCGCTTCGAGCACTGGTTGGAGTTTACCCCGTACATATTGATCATAAAAATCCTGAGTAAAGGATTTTAGATCAACTTTAATGGCCTCAACCACGCTGATTAATTCCTCGAGAGGTTCGGGATTAATATGACCGCCGGTAACCACCACACTCTTCAGGCCAGCTCGGCGTCCTAATTTGGCTGTATCCACCATGTATTCGTAAAAAACCACTGGTTCAGTGTAGGTATAGGCGATAATCGGACAGTCGTATTTTTTGGCCGTATCGACCACCATTCGCGGAGGGAAGTCAAAGTGGTGGACTTGTTCAGGTCTTACCTGGGAGATTTCCCAATTTTGACAGAATTTACAATTGACATTACAACCGGCGGTAGCAAGGGAAAGGGTAATTTGGCCGGGATAAAAGTGGAAAAAAGGTTTTTTTTCGATGGGATCAACATGCACGGAACAAGCTTTTCCATAGACCAAAGTATAATAGGTGCCTTCAGAATTTTCTCGAACTCCACAATAGCCTCTTTCTTTGTTGCCGAGGCGACATTGGCGAGGGCAGAGCTGACACTCGATTTCTTTATCTGGCAATTTTTGGTAATAGCGAGCTTCGACTTTGGATAATTGAGGAGGTATTTCCAAAGCATCTAAATCCCGACAAATTTCAGGTAAGGCGCGAGGACCAAAGAGAGCCAAGCATGGGGTTGCTTTTAAAAATTCTCTTCTTTTCATCCTTCTACCTCAAGAATTTCCATGTTGGTTGAGGTGTGTCCTAAGCCTAAGGCTTCGGCGGTATGAAGATAACGAGGGGGGCGGTTTTCCTCCGCTAAGGAAGGAAGACCGGCGCGGCGGCGGAGTTGGTCGATTATCTGCCAACCTACGTGGTCAGCAGCCACCGGATCAAGGCTAAAAATAAGTTTATTCTCCCGGGAAGCCCAGCGGGGATGGTAAGAAGGCCCTCGATGGAATTGGACGAGCAGGGCATCAATAATGGTCAAGCGATGCTTGGCCTTGATGGGAGGCGTGGTGCAGAGCTCGGCCACAAAGGGATCACAGTTTTGGTCGTGATACTTGTTGGGGTTATGGATGGCTCCGAAGTAGTTTTTTAATCCGGCGGTGACTCCAGCCAGGCCATGGTCTTTCAAAATGGCGAGACTAAGGGAATGGTGAATGAATTTGGACTGGATGTGCGAAAAGAGGCTGCCGATATTGGTCGTCATAGTTAATTTTGACTCGTAGCCAACCCCTTTGGTATCGGTCCCGAAGACTTGTATTTTGCCCCTTTGCTGGAGGCGGTAACCAGCTTTCTTAAGTTCCCGATTGGTTCTATCCCAGATGATGATTCTGCTCAAACCAGGGTGATTTTCAGCCAGAATCTGGCTCAATGTTAAAGCTACTTCCGGTCGTGTCGATAGTTTTTTGCCGGCGATGGTATTAATTTTAACTCCCACTTTGCCTGGGCGAGGAAAAATTTGCAGGAGAACTTCTTTGAGAGCGAGGTTGTCAAATAAAGAACGGAGAGACTTTATAACGATATTTTTTAACCGGGCAATATTTATATCTCCGTTTTTGCTTAGAATTTCACCATGAGCGACAATAACTTTTGCCATCTGTAAATTAAAGTTACTCTTCAAAGTAAGAGTTGTCAATCAGGTCTATTGGCCTAAATGTTTTTATTTATTGTTAATCAATCTTGGTTCTGGAGGGCGTTTTATTTAGAAGTGACTCTTTGGTGCTTTTTATATTGCCCCTAAGAGAGCAAATTAGCTATACTAGAAAACTAGCTACATTATAGAAATAGTTGGTAATTAGTTATGATAATTCTTAAAGGAGAGTTATAAATGAGAAAAAAGCGAATCCATTTAGGATTTTTATTGGGCGCTATTCTCGGGAGTTTTATTTTTCTAGGGAAAGGAGAAGCTCTTACCCCCCTGGAAGGTTATTTACCCCAAATTGAGGGGTGGGTGATTAAGGGGGAAGTTCTTAAATTTTCGCCGGAGAATTTGTTTGAGTACATAGATGGAGCCGCCGAGGCTTATCTTTCCTATAATTTCCAAACTCTGGTTGCCGCTGAGTATCAGAAAAAAGATAGCCAGCAAACTGTCTCGGTGGAGATATATGATATGGGATCGGTAAAAAACGCCTTTGGCATTTACAGCGCTGAAAGATACCCTGAATCTAAGTTTATCCCTCTCGGCCTTCAAGGCTATGAAGAGGAAGGTGTTTTGAATTTTTTGGTCTCTCATTTCTATGTGAAATTACTTTCTTTTGAAACTGAAAATTCTGGGGAAAACATCCTCCGGGTTATGGCCGAGGACATTGTTGAGCGAATCGGGGAGAAAGGAGATTGGCCTTTACCTTTAAAGGTCTTGCCTGTCCAGGGGAAGGTTGCTAACAGCGAGAAATTCATCCTGAAGAATTTTCTGGGGTATCATTTTCTTCACGATGGATATTTAGCTCATTATCGTTGGAATTCAATTGAGTTCGATTGTTTTATTATTGACGCCACCGATGGCCCCGAGGCTCAAAGAATGGTTGATCAATATCTTCAGCTTAAAAAGGAAGGAGGACCGAAAAAGATTGCCTCCGGAAAAGGATATCAGCTACGAGATCGTTATTACCAAAATGTTTTCCTCGCCCGCCAGGGCAAGTTTGTCGTCGGAGTCATGAAGATTCCTGATGACCAACAAGAACTAGGATTAATTTATCTTCAAGCACTTCTTAAAAATTGTCCTGGGTCATACCAATAGCTATCAGTAGGGGTCGGGCCGTGCTATCTATTTGATAATAAATGAATTAAGTAACATACAACCCTTAAAATCTACCTTGTAACTAGATTTTAAGGGTAAAAAATCGCTTTTTAGCAGAATTAATTAGAATCAATTCTATTATATTACTTAGGAAGTCTCAAAAAGAAAGCTTTACTTCGCTGTTCTAAATTACCTCCAGAGTTTTACAGTAAATGTTGTTCTTGGAGGTAATTCTTGACCTGGCTGTATTCCTCATCAAGGGTAGCAATAATTTGGCTTAGTTTTTTTTCGTCTTTTACCTTGCTTGCCTGTTCAAGATCCAAGAAAAGCTTCTCCAGGGAAATTAAGCTAAGATTGCCTGAAGCTCCTTTTAAGGAATGACTTATCTCTTGGACAGTTTGGAAGTCTTTGTTTTGCCAGGCATTTTTGATTCCTGCCACTTTAGATTCAAATTCTTCTTCATAAATAGATAAAAGTTCCCGGAGAAAGTCTTTATCTCCTCCCGTTCGCTCTAGAGCGGAATCCAAGTCAAACAATGCTTGGGGATTTTTCTGGTGGTTTTTAGCCATGAGTTACTCCTTTCAGTGAGTAAGGGCGAGAGGCGATGATAACTTGATTTCGCCCTTTTGTTTTAGCTTGGTAAAGAGCTTGGTCGCAAGTTTTGATCAAACTCTGTGGGGTTGGGTGGGAGAAAACCTCCGAAGATGTTGCTCCGCCACTTAAAGTTGGCCGCAGCACAGTTTTATCGGCTAAGCGAATTTTTAGTCTGGCTACCGATTTTAGGAGACGCTGGCTAATATGAGTTACATCGGCTATTCCACATTTGGGCAACACGATAATCAGTTCATCACCTCCGTAACGCCCAATTTGATCATATTTGCGAATGTTCTTTTTTAGTTGGCGGGCGATTTTTTTTAAAACAATATCGCCTGCAGGGTGACCATAGGTATCGTTAATTTTCTTAAAATGGTCAATATCAAACATGATAACACCAACTGTTTGGTTTTCTCTTTCTCCCCGGGCTAACTCAGAGGAAATATCAATGAGAATTTGACGCCTTGTTTTAATATTGAGAAGGCTATCAGTGGTCGCTAGTTTTTCTAATTTTTTTTGATATGCCAAAAGTTGTCTTTCGAGAGATATAATTCTGATTCCAGCCTGAAGTCGAGCTTTCAATTCCAGGGGATGGAAGGGCTTGGTGATATAATCATCTGCTCCAGCTTTGAATCCTTCAGCTAAGTCTTGAATCTTATTTCGAGCCGTGACAAGAACGATATAAGTGTAAGTATTTCTTTGCTGATCGATGGTTCTAATTTTACGAGCTAAATCTGGTCCGCTTAAATGAGGCATCATCCAATCGAGGATGACAAGGGGAATTCTTCGGCGCCGGAAAATTTCGAGGGCTTTTTTACCATCGGCCACTACCAAAGCTTCATATCCCCAATCTTTAAGGTTTTTAGCGATTAAGCGTTGAGTTACAGGTTCATCTTCGGCAACGAGAATTAACCAATTCTTTAATTGAACATTAAATTTCTTCCTCGGCAAATTCTCTCTTGTTATTTTGGCTTTTTTCATCTAATTTGGCTTTTTCTTTGACTGCATTACCCTAGAAATAACGTTTTCCAGTTCTTCCATTTTGAGAGGCTTAGCTATATAATCATCCATTCCGGCGGCTAAGCATTTTTCTCGGTCTCCTTTCAGAGCATGAGCCGTCATGGCAACGATGGGGACGTGGGATTTCGTTTTCCTTTCCTTTTCTCTTATTTTTCGAGTTGCGGTTAGACCGTCCATTTTCGGCATCTGCACATCCATAAGGATAAGGTCAAATTTTCCCTTCTCCAGAACTTTAAGTACATCCTCCCCCGAAACCACGGCCTTGACCCGGTGTCCCATTTTTGTCAAGAAATTGATCGCTACTTTCTGATTAATAATGTTATCCTCAGCCAATAAAATGGAATATTTTTCCCTGAACTCACGAATTGAATGGCGGGTAATAAGCGGCCTCTCCTCTTGAGGATATGGTTTTGTGCCGAGGGTGAGCAAAATAGCGTCCAGAAGGTCGGATTGTTTGATCGGTTTATTTAAATAAGCAGATATTCCCAATTGGCGACAAAAAGCAGCATCACCCGGCGATCCCACGGAGGTTAAAACAATCATCAGCGGGGAAGGGCTTATTTTTTCTTTAATTTTTTTAGCCAGAGTAAATCCATCCATCCGCGGCATATGCATATCCATGATGACTAAATCAAAAGGTTTTCCTCCTTGGCAAGCTAATTGCAAAAGCCGAAGAGCTTTATGAGAAGAGGCGGCTTCGGCGGCTTTCATTCGCCACGAAGTAAGCATTTCAGAGACGATTTTCCGATTGGTTTGGTTATCATCGACGACCAGCACTCTTAAACCATCAAGATTTTCCACTGATTCGGAGAAAAGGGGCTTTCTTTTTTTGTGAGGAAGACCAAAACCAACTGTAAAGTGGAAGGTGCTTCCCTTACGGGGGATGCTTTCGACCCAGATTTTTCCTCCCATCATTTCAATAATTCTTTTACAAATAGTTAATCCAAGGCCAGTGCCGCCATAGCGACGAGTAATGGAGCTATCAGCTTGGGAGAAGGCTTTAAATATTTCTTTCTGTTGCTTAGCAGATATGCCTACTCCTGTGTCCCGGACTTGAAAGTGAAGATGGACCCAATTTTTAGTTTTTTCTATTTCTTCGACAGATACCTCTACTTCTCCGCGAGGAGTGAATTTAATGGCATTATTGACAAGATTGACAAGGACTTGGCGGAGACGTCCGGGATCGCCGATAACATCATAATTTATATTCGGTGGAATATGACAAAGCAATTCAAGGTTCTTTTGCTGAGCGCCTAGAGCTAGCGAAGATACAGAGTTATGAATAGTATCCTGGAGATTAAAAATAGTTTGTTCAAGTTCAATTCGTTTGGCCTCAATTTTGGAAAAATCTAAGATTTCGTTAATGAGATCCATGAGAGTTTCGGCTGATTCGCGGATTGCCATCATGTATTCGCGCTGTTCAGGAGAGAGAGAAGTGTGCAGCATTAATTGGGTCATTCCAATTATTCCGTTCATCGGGGTTCGAATCTCATGGCTCATATTGGCTAGAAATTCGCTTTTGGCTTGGCTAGCTTCCTGAGCTTTGTGGCGGGCCTCAACAAGTTCGCTAACATCAATAAGGTTGAGAATAAATCCCTCATATTTTTCTTGGCGGAAAATAGGTTGAACCCGGAAGAGCATGCTCAGTTTTCGAAATGCTCCTTCCACAACCATCATTTCTTTTTTATGTCCTAGCTTGAAAGCGCTGGCTTCTTGCTTAATTTTTTGGGTGGCTTCTCCTTTAGGCAGTACTTGCCAGGCTGATTTTCCGAGAAGAGAGGTCTTTTTTCGTTTGACTAGTCGACAAAAGTACTCGTTAACTTCGATGATTTTATCTTGAGAGTTGACAAAAACTACTCCTTCTTCCATTCCTGAAATCATGGCCGTTAACTTGGTCGTTTCTTTTTGCAGGGCTTCTTGGGTTTTTTTGAGCTCACTTATGTCCACGATTGATTCTAGAAGGTAATCTTTCCTTTGCATTTTGATGGGAATTACGCTTTTCAAGATGTCAATTTTTTGGCCTAGGCTGTCGGTAAGAAAAGTTTCCTCGTTATTAACTGTTTGATGAAGGTTCACCACCGGGCATTTCCGGTCTTTCTGGGTGCAGAAAAAGTCGAAACATTCCCGGCCGATGATTTTTTTCGGAGTCAATTTGAGGATTTTAACCGCCGCAGGATTAACCTCAACAATCCGGAAATTTTGGGAGTCGACAATTATTATGCCGGTGTTGAGATGGTTGAGAATTGATTTTAGACGTTGGGCGTTGTTTTTTATTTCCTCTTCAGCTAACTTTTCTTTGGTTATATCCCGGTAAATTCCATAGAGCGCGTGCAGCTGGCCGTCAATTTTAATTGGCGAGGCAAGAACAGAGACATAGATTTGGCGCCCATCTTTACGTCTCCGGCGAGCCTCGAATGAAACTTTTTTGCCTAATGCAACCTTTTTGGTTATTTCGATTGCCTTGACATGGTTATTTTCGGGGGTGATGAGGTCATCGATTTGTTGGCCAATTATTTCGGAGGAAGAATAACCGAAAATTTGCCCGAACTTTCGATTAACACGGATGGCTCGGCCTTGGATATCCAAGAGCGCAATGCCTTCTTCGGCGTTTTTAAATAGACAATCAAGCAGAATTTTTTCCCTCTTGAGTTTTTCTTCGATTTCTTGCTGGTGACTGACATCAATCCAGGTGGTAACGTAGAATAGAAATTCATTTTGGTGGTGGACAGGAAAGGAAACAATTCTTACCCAAGAAGGATGTCCCTTTTTATCAATGAAGGGCAAAGTTATCCGAAAAGTGCCTTTTTGAAGAGCATAATTTAATTTCTTTTGGTAGTTAGCCTTTTCTTCAGGAGGCCACCAAGGAAAAGGAGGGGTTTGACCTAACAGTTCGTTAAGGGAAAAACCTGAAAGCCGACAAAAGGCTTGGTTAACATAGCTGACCTTCTTTTCTTTATCAAGGATTAGGATAGGTAGTTTATTACTATCGATCAGAGAGCGCCAGATGTCTTTTTTCTCTAAGTTAGTAATAAGGCTGAAAGTATTTAGTTTCATGGTAACTTTCTTTCCCTTGGTAATTCCTTGTTTATTCTTTATTTATCCTTTGTCTCTTTTTCTTTCCCTTCAACAATCACTTCTCGATTGCCCCCTTTCCTCTTGGCGTGAAGCAGGGCTTCATCAGCCACTTGAACTAAATTTATGGCTGAATAGTGGGGAAAGGATAAGGATGATGTACCGCCACAACTAATGGTCACTTTTAATAGTTTCTTTTTGGTGCCGATGGGCCTTTCAGCAATAGCGAGCCTTATCCGCCGGGCGATAAGAGGTAAGATGTCGGGAGGACAATTGGGGATAATCACCAAGAATTCATCTCCTCCATAGCGGCCAATCTTGTCATATTCCCGGACTGATTTGGTTATCCGTTGAGCGGTTTCAATGAGGACTTCATCGCCCACTAGGTGTCCCCACGTGTCATTTATTTTCTTGAACTTGTCAATGTCAATCATGATTAGGCCAGTCGGATGGTTATCGCGGCGGCCTCTTTCCACTTCTTCCAGACAAAATTGCATGATTTTTTTTCTATTCCAAAGTTTAGTCAAGAAATCAATACTGGCCAGCCTTAACCGGGCTTCTTCCCGCTCAATGATTCTTACTGCTTTTAGAAGCCGAACCTTAAGCTCTTCAAAGTCAAAAGGCTTGGTGACATAGTCGTCGGCTCCTGCCAAAAATCCTTGGATAATATCCCTCTGCTCATCCCGCCCAGTAAGCAAAATAATATAAGTATAGTGAGCTTCTTCGTCACTCGTTTTTTCTCTGATTTTTTGACAAAGTTCGACTCCGTTCATTCCGGGCATCATCCAATCAATTATGGCGAGGTGAATATTTTCTGTCTGGATTTTCTGCCAGGCTTCATTGCCATTTCTGGCCAGTACTGGATCATATCCCCATTCTTTTAAACTGGAAGCAATTGCTCGAGAAGTAACACTGTCGTCTTCAGCCACTAAAACTTGGAGAGAAGAATTTCCAAAAGCCGGCTTTTGGTTATTGGTCTTGTAAGGTTTCAACTATATTTCCTCTGAAGGATTTCTTTGTTTGATTAATGGCCACATTAAAGCCTTGGACAATTTGTTTTTTTTTGACAACAAAGAATAAAAATCGTGATATTTAGCAGAAATCCTAAGCCCCTTTTTAAACCAAGAAGGGCTAATAAGAAATAAACCCACTTTAGGTTTCCATCTCTTTAATAAACCCTTAAATTATTACCAGATTGTTAACGGGTTCCCTCTCCAGGTAATGCTTTTTTTTCTTCTTTTAATTCAAATCTAGCTCTTTCTAAACAAATTAATTATATTGAAATAGTAGGAATAAATCAATAAGTTTTCTCTACCAAGTAATTCAGCTCTTAGCTGTCATTTGCTATTCATTTTTATCTTTGCAAGTTTAATCGGCTATATGACCGGATTTAGGAAAAATTCTCCTAAATAATTTAATCTCTTTTTCATTGGTTATTGGTGTTTTTTAGTCTATAATAAACATAAAAGTTGAGAAAATGGAGACCACCAGAAGTATTAACCTCTCGCTAGGAATAGTTGTTATTTTCTTAGCGGGGGTGCTCCTTCGCTTGGCGAAGCCGGTTCTTTTCCCTTTTTTTCTGGCCGTTTTTTTATCTTATATTTTAACCCCAGTGTTGAGTGGGCTGAAAAAACTTAAGGTTCCCCAATGGCTTTCCATTATTATTGTCTTAGGGGCGGCTTTTTTTATCATTTATTTATTAGGCACTCTTTTTTACACGAGCGGGAAAAGTTTCGCCGCTGCTCTCCCGCAGTACAGTCAAAAAGTTGAGACTTTTCTCGCCAAATTGGAAACTAGATTAAGGATGGCTAAATTAAACTGGGAACTAGTGGATTGGCTAAATAAATTCAATTTAGAGCAGATTGGGAAACTGGTCTTGGCTTCTTTTGGCCCTTTTTTCTCCTTTATCTCTAATCTTTTCCTTATTTTTCTCTTTTTAGTGTTTATTCTTGCCGAAAGAGAAAGTTTTACTCGTAAAATTGCTCATGCTCTTCCTCTGGAACGGTCACAAAAGGTTCTGCGGGTTATTAATAATATCAACTTCCAGATTCAAAAATACTTGGCCATTAAAACATTGGTTAGCTTGGTGACCGGGGTGTTAGTCACCGTCGTTTTGGTTCTTTTTAACCTTGAATTTGCCATTGTTTTTGGTTTTCTGACTTTTATCTTGAATTATATTCCTAATATTGGCTCTTTTATTGCCACTTCATTCCCCGTGGCCATGGCTGTTTTTCAGTATGACAGTCTCTGGCCTGCTTTTTGGATTTTAGTTATTCTGATAACCATTCAGATGACGATGGGGAATTTTGTTGAACCTCGTCTGATGGGGGAAGGATTGGGATTGAGTCCTTTGGTGGTGATCCTCAGCCTTTTCTTTTGGGGTTGGTTATGGGGGATTCCCGGGATGATTTTAGCTGTGCCCATTACTGCTATCATTAAAATTGTTTGTTCTAACATTCCTTCGCTTCATTTTCTAGCTGTTGTCATGAGTAAGGGCAGTGAAGAAACCTTTAGTTAAAAATAAAGAGATTTGATTTAGAAATAAAAAGAAGCAATAAAGGCTAGTCAGATTTAAGTTGACTTTAAAAGTCAGTCTTTTGAAGACAAGAGCATCATCGAGTTCCAGAGTTAAACTAGGAAATTTTTCCAACCGAATTTACCAATTTTGTGACTTTAGGATCTTGGCGTTAGGATTTTTCTTTCCTTTCCTTTCCTTTCCTTTCCTTTCCTCATTTAAGTTCTGAAGAAGTTCTTTTTTGAAGAGCGATATGAACATTGAAGGTATTTCATTTAAGGTAATTGCTATGACGATTAAGCCACTTGTTTTCTTCAGGTCTAAAGGTAAAGGAAGGGAAGAGTAAAGTGATCTAGTCGATTTAGTCGAGGAATAGTTCTGAGGATAATTTTTTATCGATATTTTCCAGCTGGGTGATAATATATTTCAAATATTCCTTTCCTTTAAAGTTAAGACGCCGGGCGAGAAAGTTGGCCCGGGCTAAGAGCATTTCGATTACCTGCTTTTTCTCTTGGAGGGTGTAACTTTGGTAGTCATCAGGCACAATGATGTCTCTTTTATACTGGCAAGTGTCGAGAGTTTGTTGAATTTTTTCAGTCAAAGGGTCGGTTTTAGAAAAGGGCTGGTCAGTTAAAATGATTTTTTTCCCTCCCCTCTCAAGAATCTCTAGCGTTTGGGTCAAAGCCTTGATTATTTGGTGATCATCAAGGTCTAGCTGAGTTGTGGCCTGCCGGCTTATTTCTTTCTCTACTGACCAAGCAAGCCAGCTCAAACGGGGGCTTTGAGCTATTGCTTTTTCTAGCTTGTCCAATTTGGCCAGCTCTTCGACATTTTTCTTTAGGTATTTAACTTCCTGGTAATCCTCGTGTTTTTTGAAAAAGGGACAAGTGGGTGGACAGCGGCCTTCTTTTTCCCTGATTTCTCCACAACAAGGGGAGCATATCCATCCCTCAAAAAGTGGGCACTTCCGCTTCCCTTTTCTTTTCTGGCACCGCCGACAAAAATTCATTTTTGAATTTGCCTTCCTTATTCTTTCCTTTCCTTATCAGTGCCCATTTATTTTCCTTAATTGCTTTTCATTTTTCAAGGGAGGAACCTTCTTAATTTTTGTAGTCTAATTTTTTTGTTAATTCCGGTGGGGAAACATCTCTAAAAACGACATGGCCTGGGGAATGGCCATTAGCTTAAATTATGAATATTGGTTGTGTAGAAAGAAATGAAGACTGATAACCTACTTATTTCTCTATTTTTTCAGGGGCTAGGAAAAAAGGTGGCCGGCACTATATTAGCCGGTAGTCTTGGAAATGCCCCTGGCCAAAATAAGGTGCTTGTCGCCATTTTTCCATCGGCTTTTTGGAGGCGATTACTTACGGTGGTCAAATGTCAACTAAGATGATAATAGGATGATGGTTCACAAAATGATAATCTTATTGGAAGTCTTCTCCCCTTGGCGATCTAGGCCGTTCAAAATCTCCGGAAGTAAATTGGTTGACTAGTCACGCAATTCTGCAGGGCTTAGCTCAAAAAACGGTCATGGTAAAATTGGACTTGCAGGAAAGCTTGATTTAGCAGGTCAGGTGAAAGGCCCCGGCCACTAAGACCTGGTTGCTCAAGGAGTTAAATAACTTAACGGCTTCACCTGTTTTGAGGGTATAGAGCTTAATTTTTTCTTTTTGGCATCGGGCCGCTACTTCTTTAGCCACTCTCATCAAGCCAAAAAAGCCAGTTCCGACAACTAAAGCCTCAATTTGCTCGGTCCAGAGTTCCTCGAGATCAGCAAGAATTAATTTGTGCCCTGATTTTCTCCACCACGGATGGATTATTTTATGAGGAAGAATAATAAGGTCAGAAGTATAGAGTTGTCCTTGAAGATTAAGGCGACCGAAAGAATAGTGTTGGATCATTCTTTTCTTTTCATTAAGAAGACATCATCAGAGAGTGACTTTATTTTTTTGTCCCAGATTTTTTTCAAAGCTTTATGAGCTGCTTTTTGTTCAGCTTCTTTCTTCGCATGCCCTTTGGCTTTAGCCAAAAAGTTTGCTCCCAGTTTGACTTCCACCAAAAATAATTTCTTATGCTCAGGACCCCGCGTCTCGATTATTTTATACGAGGGGGAGGGGAGGTGATGACGTTGTAAATATTCTTGGAGGGCAGATTTGTAATTTTCTAATTTAAAATCGTTGACCTTGATTTTATGGAAGAATTTTTCCAATAAAGGCAGTAGAAAATTCTGGGTTGCCTCAAAACCACCATCTAGATAAATAGCGGCCACGAGGGCTTCAAAGGCTCCAGCTAGAATACTCTTTTTCTGGTAGCCCTTACTTTTCATTTCTCCTTTACCGAGGAGAATTTTTTTATCCAGGCTGATACTGCGGGCAAAAGAGGCTAAAGTGTTAGTGCTAGCCGCGGCGGCTTTAAACTTGCTTAGGTCTCCTTCATCAAGGTTTGGATAATTCGCCACTAGGTAATCAGCGAGGATAAAACCGATAATGGCATCTCCAAGAAATTCATAAACTTCGTTATTTTGATGATAATCGTTTTGGTTTTCGTAGGCATAAGAGCTATGAGTGAGCGCAGTGAGAAGGTGCTTTTTATCTAGAAAAGAATAGCCAATTTTTTTCTCCAGTCCCTTTATTCGGCGAGCTATGTTCATTTCTTATTTTTTCAAGGCATTAAAAATTATTCTCCCCCCGACAATGGTCATTATGGCCATGCCTTTTACTACCCAACCATTAAAAGGACAGTTTTTACTTTTGGAAGCAAAGAAGTTGATATCAATGGTTTGTTTCTTTTGGGGTTGAATTAAAGTTAAATCAGCATCAGCCCCCACGCGAAGATGGCCCTTATTTTTAAGTCCTAAGATCCGAGCTGGATTAGTCGAAAGAAGCTCGATTAAGCGAGAAAAAGTAATGATTTTTTTCTGAACCAAGCGGTCGAGAAGAACAGGTAGAGCTGATTCCAACCCAATAATTCCGAAAGGAGCAGCATCAAATTCAGTGTCTTTTTCATCTGGAGCATGAGGGGCGTGGTCAGTAGCGATGACGTCGATGGTTCCGTCTTGCAGAGCTTGGACCAGGGCTTGGCGGTCTTCTTTGCTTCGAAGAGGAGGATTTACTTTTAAATTAGGATCATAGTCAGCGATCATTTGGTCAGTTAAGAGGAGATGATGAGGAGTAACTTCAGCGGTCACCGGAAGATTATTTTCTTTTGCCCACCGGATAAGCTCGAGGCTTCCCCGGCAACTAATATGGGCTAGATGGACCCGGCTGCCGGTTAGGCGCGCCAGGAGAATATCTCGAGCGACCATAATTTCTTCGGCCGTTGAAGGAATGCCTTTTAAGCCAAGTTTCACTGACCACTGGCCTTCGTGCATGACTCCGTTGGCGGCGAGCTCCAGGTCTTCACAATGGTCGATGATTAAGGTAGACAACATTTTGGAATATTCCAAAGCCCGCCGAAAAAGAAGGGAGCTGCTAACTGGTTGACCATCATCTGAAAAAGCGATGGCTCCCGCTTCTTTTAGGTCAGCCATGTCAGTTAATTCTTTCCCCTGTGAACCGCGACTTATTGCAGCTATAGGCAAGACATTAACTTGGTTTGCTTTCTTCGCTTGGCCCATAATGAATTCAGTAACGCCGCGGTTATCATTAACGGGGTTGGTGTTGGGCATACAAGCGATGGTGGTGAAGCCTCCTCTTGCGGCGGCTCTGGCCCCAGAAGCGATGGTCTCTTTATATTCAAACCCTGGTTCGCGAAGGTGAACATGCATGTCGATTAGCCCGGGGGTGACGATGAGGCGGGAGGCATCGATGACCTTGGTCTTGGCTGAATCGATGGTTATCTTAGCTTTTATTTCGGCTATTTGACCATCTTTAATTAAGATATCGAGAGTCTCATCAATCCCAGCGGCGGGATCGATTACTCGCCCGTTTTTAATCAGTAGCATCACGGTCTTTTCCTCCTAGTAGAAGATAGAGAATGGCCATTCTCACGGCTACCCCATTCTCCACTTGTTTAAGAATAACTGAATGAACCGAATCAGCTAGGTCAGCTGATAATTCCACACACCGATTAATGGGGCCGGGATGCATGATGATGGCTTCTTTTTTAGCGCGTTTGAAACGTTGAGGAGTCAGAGAAAAATGAGTAATGTATTCACGCAGAGAAGGAAAGAAATTCTTCTTTTGTCTTTCGAGCTGGAGGCGAAGCATCATGATTGCGTCAGCTCTTTCAACTGCTTCATCTAAGTTGTAATTGATTTCCATTCCCAAGGACTTGAACTCAGGAGGAACGAGGGAAGGTGGACCACAGCCAACTACTTTTGCTCCCAATTTACGGAGAAGAATTATGTTGGACCGGGCCACTCGACTGTGCAAGAGATCACCCACGATGACTATTTTTAAGCCAGAAAAATGTTTTTTTTCTTGGCGAAGGGTGAAGGCATCTAGTAAAGCTTGGGTTGGATGTTCATGGGTGCCATCTCCAGCATTGATTACGTGAGATTTACAGAACGAACTGATGAAATGTGGGGCGCCAGAGGCTGAATGACGGACAATGAGGGCGTCAATGTTCATCGCTTCTAGATTCAAAATTGTATCTTTTAGAGATTCGCCTTTAACCACACTGCTGGCCAAAAGATTAAAGTTGAGAATGTCCGCGCTTAATCTTTTGGCGGCTAACTCAAAAGAGCTTCGGGTTCTTGTGCTTGGTTCAAAGAAAAGATTAACTATAGTTCTTCCCCGGAGAGTGGGGACCTTTTTTATTTCCCGCCGCGAGACTTCTAGGAAGGATTCAGCCGTATCGAGGATGGTCATTATTTCTTCAGGGGTGAGTTGGTTGATTCCCAGTAAGTGTTTATGATTAAAGATCACGATGATTTTCTCCTATTCTATTTCGGTAGGCTCGGTAATTAGAACTTCGTCTACTCCATCAACTTCTTCAAGGTGAACTTGTACCCTTTCTCGCTTTGAAGTGGGCAAGAATTTTCCTACATAGTCAGCCCGGATGGGCAACTCTCGATGTCCCCGATCGATAAGAACGAGCAATTGGATGGTGCGAGCTCGCCCCAAATCGAAAAGGCTGTCCATAGCGGCCCGGATAGTCCTTCCGGTAAAAAGAACATCATCGACCAGCAGTACATCCTTGTTATCTATAGAAAAGTCGATTTCGGTTTTTTGGACCATATGTTGAGCTTCAAGCTCCAAAAAATCATCCCGATAGAGGGTGATATCAAGAACTCCAACCGGGATTTTGACCTTTTCGGCTTGAGCTATTAACTGAGCAATCCTTTTGCCTAAGTAAATTCCACGAGTCCGAATGCCGACGATAACCAGATTTTTTAGTTCTCGGTTCCGTTCTAGAATTTCGGTAGACATTCTCTCCATAGCTCTTTTTATCTTCCGTGCATCCATTACCTTAGCTTTAATCTTTTCTTCCATACTAACTCCTTTCATCTGAAAGATAAGATAGGGAAGGAAGCAAGTCGGTCATTTGCTTATTCAAAATGCCTCATTAGCCTGGAAAAGTCAAGGAAGAAGCCTGAAAGTTTAGAAAGTTTGGAGAAAGCTTGTCGTTTGAGAGTTTGTTTGAGAGTTTGTGGTCGGGCCGTGCCATCTAAAAATAAATAAATTAAGCATAAATTTAGCCGCTAAAAACATCCTTGCTCGCTGTTTTTGGTCCCCGCAAGCAAATTTTATATTTATCGCCAAAAGCCAAAACGAGAACTAAGCAGGGTTATGATTAAAGTAGTCTTCAGCATCTTGTCTATCTTTCCTGATTTGAGAAGCTAGAGCTTCGGCAGTGGGAAATTGTTTTTCGTCTCTCAGTTTATGGTAGAAATGAATTTTCATTTTTTCGCCATAAAGCTTTCCTCGGAAGTTCAGGAGGTGGCATTCCACTTGGGTTTTGTCTTGGTTGAAAGTGGGGCAACAACCTACATTAGTTAGAGCAGGCCATTTTTGATCCTTCCATTCGACAACAGTGATAAATACTCCCTTTAAAAGTAAATGATTATCGGTTTCCAAATTAGCGGTGGGAAATCCGAGTTGATTTCCTCGAGCTTGCCCCGGAATTACTACCCCTTCAATGGAGTAAGGACGGCCTAGTAACTGGTTAGCTTTTTCAATCTTTCCTTGACCAAGAAGCTGGCGAATATAGCTGCTACTGACAATTTGGCCGTTAACATGCAAGGAAGGAATAGTTATGGGTGTAAAGCCCATTTGGGATCCCCATTTTTTTAGAGTCTCTGGAGTTCCTTGTTGTTGGTGACCAAAACGAAAATTTTCTCCAGTGACGATGATTTTGGCTTTTAAACAACCAAGGAGCACCTGAGAGAGAAAGTTTTCGGCTGAAAGGGAAGCAAATTTTTGGTTGAAACGGACAACAATAACCCGCTTGAGGCCTGCTTCAAGTAAAGACTCAACTCTTTGGTTGAGAGTTTGGATGAGCGGGAGTGGCTTTTTGCTGAAAAAGGAATCTGGATGAGGATCAAAGGTCAGGACAAGAGGAAGATATCCAAATTCTTGGGCGTTGAGCTTGATGTGCTGAATTATTTTTTGGTGGCCAAGGTGAAGGCCATCAAAAACACCAATTCCTACTACCGAAGACGATTCAACTTGGGGGCAATCATCAATATCATAGAGGTTTATGACCATTTGTCTTTAATTATCACCAGGAAATTTAATTTTTTTCATTTCTCTAATTACTCATGAATTTAAATCATTAAATTTTCGGCAACCAAAATTATAGCTTGATGGCCTTGACTTTTTCCAGATAGGTCAAACGTAACTGATGGAGACAATTAGATAAGAAACTCTCTTCTTCGGGTTTAAGGTTTCCTTGGGTTCGCTGGTTGAGTAAATCGAGAAGGTCAATGAGCCTCTTGGCTAACTCCAAGTTTTCGGATGGCTGCTGACTAATGGGGTCTTTAGCTTCACCAAGATTAATTAGTGCCTGGGTATAGAAAGGGAGGACCAATGAGCTGAAGTCAAGTGGCGGAATAATTCCGGGAGAATGATTGTTTTCTGGCTTATTCCCCGGTTGCCCAGCTTGTTTCATGGCCTCTTCCTCCTGGTTGGTTTTCGACATAAGCTTGGGTTTTCGATAACTATTTAGTAAGATATTCTCTTAAAAATATAGCGAAAGCAGCACAAGATTTCAAGGAAGGTGAAGATGGCCAAACAAAATAATGTCGGGGCAAAATTTGTCAAGTTAGTAAATATTATTCGGAAACTTCGCGAGCCAGGTGGATGTCCTTGGGATCGAGCCCAAGATGAGCAGTCGCTGCGCAAATATTTTTTGGAAGAAGCCTATGAGGTTTTAGATGCTCTCCACCGAGGAGACAGTCAAGCCCTGAAAGAAGAATTGGGTGACCTGTTAATGGAGATTGTGTTTTTAGCCCGAGTTTTTGAAGAAAAACAAGAATTGTCCATCGGCGATGCTTTAGAAAGTATTAATGACAAAATGGTCAAGCGTCATCCCCATGTTTTTGGGGCTAAGCGCTTGAGGAAAGCAGATGAAGTAAAGGAACAATGGTCTAGGATTAAACTCCAAGCCGCAAAAGCTAGAAAGGAGGACTCTCTTTTAGCCAGTCTGCCTCGGGTGGTCCCCGCTCTTCATGAAGCTTATGAAATTGGCCGTCGAGTAAGCCAGGTGGGTTTTGATTGGTCTTTACCTGAGGATGTCTTGGCCAAAATTGAAGAGGAATACCAAGAGTTAAAGAAGGCGATGAAAGTTAAAGATAAGGAGAAGATAGAAGAAGAAATAGGTGATTTTCTTTTCTCTATCACTAACTTGGCCCGCCATTTAGAAATTAATCCCGAGCTGGCGCTCCAAAAGACAAATCACAAGTTTAAGAAAAGATTTAATTGGGTAGAAAAAACTCTTCACCACCAGGGAAAAAATTGGGAAGACACCAATCTCCAGGAGATGGACTCTCTTTGGGACGAAGCAAAAAAGATTATTAAATAAAAACCTTTATGTATTAATAATCAGTGTTAGATGCTAGAAATTAATAAAGCATTTTAGGGGAAGAATTAGGCGGAGATTGAGATTTGACTCTAAAGATCTATAGAAAAAATGCATGATGCCTTACCCAAGCATAATTCAAAACAATAGCGACTACTTAGCGTCATTAGTTTTTGGGGTTTATTATGAATTCAGAACGAAAATACTGGTGAGCGCGACTGCTTTCAACTTGTTGTTTAAGATATTACTATCTTTTGTGGTCGTCAGCCAGACCAAGATGGCTAACTCTCTTGGTGTTTGAAAAGTTAGGGGGAAGGGGAGGCTTGCTTCTTTTTGTCTTGTTGTTGTTTTTCTTGATATCGAAGGAGTAAGCTAGCTTTGATGAATTCGTCCAAATCACCATCAAGAACCCGATCGACATCGGAAGTTTCCACTCGGGTTCGAAGGTCTTTTACCAGGCGGTAAGGATGAAGTACATAAGAGCGAATCTGGTTACCCCAAGCAATATTTGATTTAGCATCCTCCAGTTTTTCTAGTTTTTCCTGTTGTTTCTTTTTTTCTAATTCATAAAGGCGAGCTCGGAGGACTTTCATGGCCATGGCTTTATTTTTGTGCTGTGAGCGTTCATTTTGACACTGAACTACGATTCCCGTGGGCAAATGGGTAATCCGTACTGCTGAATCAGTAACATTGACATGCTGTCCTCCATGGCCTGAGGCCCGAAAGGTGTCAATCCTCAAGTCTTCAGGATTAATCTCAATGGCAATGTCATCCTCAATTTCGGGGTAAACAAAAACAGCGGCAAAAGATGTATGGCGACGCCGGTTGGCATCGAAAGGAGAAATCCTGACCAGCCGGTGCACTCCTGATTCTTGACTTAAAATCCCATAGGCGTGGCTTCCTTCAATTCGGATCGTGGCACTTTTTAGCCCCGCTTCCTCCCCAGGCAGAATATCTAGAATTTCGGTTTTGAAACCTCGGCGCTCGGCATAGCGAAGATACATTCTCAATAGCATTTGGGCCCAATCTTGTGATTCAGTCCCTCCTGCTCCAGGGTGAATAGTGAGGATGGCATGGCGGTCATCATCATTATCGATGAAAAGGGTCTCCATTTCGAGGTCAGCAAGAAGTTTCTCAAAAGCTTCGAGGCTCGAAGCTAATTCTTGTTCCACCGCTTCTCCTTCCTTTTTTAATTCAAGGAGAACTTCTATTTCCTCTTTTTTTTCTTCGACGGCGGTGATTTTTTGGATGGTTTCTTCTAATTGCTTTTTTTCCCGCTGGAGATGCTGGGTGTGGATATGATTAGACCAAACTTCTGGTTGGGCCAACTCTTGGTTGATTTTCTCTAAGTGTTTTTGTTTACCGACGAGGTCAAAGAAAACCTCGTAATTCTTCAAATCGGGTTAAAGCTGCTTCAATCTTTTGTTGAAGTTCAAGGCTCAAAGGCAAGGATTTTTTTTCATTCATTTCGATTTCCGTCGTGTGCTTAGGATAAAAAAAGCGCCGATGATTGTCAAGCTGAGAAGGGGAAGAAGGTCACCAGTTCGGGTATAAAAGGTTTGACCTTCTAGAGGAAATATTTCGCCAGTTAGAACTTGCTCCGTCATTATTTGACTACGCGCGCAAGTTCGGCCATAGGGATCCACAATTCCGGAAATTCCCGTCGTGGCTGCCCGCAGGAGATAGCGCCTATTCTCGACTGCCCGAAAAATAGAGATGGCAAAATGTTGAAAAGGGGCTGAGCTAGTTCCGTACCACCCGTCGTTGGTGATGGTGGCCAGAAAATTGGCTCCCTGGTGAATAAATTTACGCACCAGGGCTGGAAAGATGATTTCATAACAGATAGGGGTTCCGAAAAAATAATTATTATAATTATGGAGTTTAATTTTCCGTCCAGGAGTTATGTCGCCAATGGCATGAGTAACTTTTTTCAGAAAAGAGAAGACCTGGGGGTAGGGAGTGTATTCGCCAAAGGGTACGAGGTGTATTTTGTAATAAGTGCTCCAGTTCCCATCAGGATGAAGACAGAGAGAAGTATTGTAAAAATTAGTTCCTTCGGGGGTCTTTTCTTGTTCATTTGTTCCAAGCAGAAGAGATACCTGATTTTCTTTTGCCAATTGAGAGAGTTTAGCTTTGAAGGAGGGATAAGGACCGTGATCGCAACTAAAACATAAGGGAACACTGAATTCAGGCCAAATAATCAATCTTGCTCCTTGGTCAATAGCCTGCTGGGTTAATTGAAGATGCCGTTGGAATAACTCCTCAATTGTTGGCAACGGGACACGTTCCCAGTAAATGTCAGAAGAAACATTGCCTTGGATAATTCCCACTTTTAGGGGACTAGAAAGTGAAGGCCCTTTTCTAATTTGCCAGTAGCCCCAAACATGGACAAGCAGAATTACAGCTAGGGCAATGAAAAATGGTTTCCGTTTTCGAAATTGAAGAGAATAAAGAAAAGCACTTTGAAAAAAGATGATGAAAAAACTCAAGCCATAGACGCCGGTAATCGAGGCCAGCTGGATGAAGTAAATATTTTGATATTGCGCATAACCGATGATGCCCCACGGAAACCCGGTTAGAAAATGGGTTAAAATAAATTCCAAACCAACCCAGTAAAAGGGTAAGAGAAAAAAGGCTAAACGAGGAAAGGAAGTGGCTGTTTTGGCCCCTAGATAAGCAAAAAGTCCCCAGTACAGGGCCAAATAGAGCACAAAAATTAGATAAATCAATAAAGAAAGCCCAAAGGAAAGTTGGCCGTAATGAGCAGGGACATAAGGGATCCAGTAGATAAGCAAAGCATTAAACCCTATCCCTCCGAATAAACCAAGAACAAAAGCCCGCCGGGGAGGACGATGGGTAGTGTAATAAAGCAGTGGTAAAAGGGCAATCCAGATGAAAAAAGTGAGGCTAAATTTGGGGAAAGCTAAAGCGACTAATCCTCCCCCGAGGATGGAAATTAAAAATGCACCTCCTTTTTTAGCCATCTCCTTTAAGAAGAGAGAAAAAACTCAGTCTCGGACGATGAAATAATCAGTTTGTTTTTTACCTTCAGCTTGAGCCAATTTGGTTTTTACTTGGTTAGCTTCTTCTCGGGTCGAGTACCCCCCAACTCGGACTCGATAAAGAGGCCGCCGTTCAGTGGGTAAAGGATTAATAATCACCACCGGATAACCTTGGGCTTTTAATTTTTCGGCTATAATTCGTGCTGAGTTGCGGTTGGAATAAGCACCGACCTGGATGTAATATCTTGCTTTTGAGGAAACTGGAGAAGCAGATTGCCGGCGGGACGGAGTTACTGGAGTTTTTTTTGAAGATGTCTTGGTCGTTATTTTTTCGCTAACTGTTTCTTGTTTTGGCGAGGTAGTTAGGGTTTTGGGAGGAGTAGTTTTCTCTTTTTTCTCGGGGGAACTCTTGGTAGACGCCTGTTCAGGGATGTGGACAGCAGGAGGGGTTATTTCTTGGGTCGGCACACTCGCTTCGGCCAACTGTTGGGCTTGGAGAGTGGCCTGCTTCTTGCCCACCGAAACTCCTAGAAGAAAAATGATTACTCCCAACGCCAAGATAGCGATAAAGATTAAAGCTAGCTGGGTACTAGTTAACTGTAATTCCCGGTAGTCTTTAGCGCTCATTTTTTATTCTGGTTTTTTTTCTGTTTTCTCGTTTTCTTTTTGTTGGCGATAGCCATACTCAAAAGCTTTCAACATCTCAAGGGGTACGGGAAAGATGATTGTCGAGTTCTTTTCGGTGGCGATTTCTGTTAAGGTTCCCAAGAATCGTAACTGGAGAGCTTGGGGATTAGAGGAGATAATTTCCGAGGCTTTAAGGAGTTTGTTAGCAGCTTGGAATTCTCCTTCAGCATGGATGACCTTGGCTCTTCTTTCGCGCTCTGCTTCGGCTTGTTTGGCGATGGCTCGGACCATGTTCTCGGGCAGGTCAACGTGTTTCATTTCTACAAGTTGCACTTTTATCCCCAAGGGATCAGTGTGCATGTCAATTATTTCCTGTAATTGAGAATTTAATTTTTCCCGCTCGCTTAAAAGATCATCCAGCTCAACTTCTCCCAGCACACTTCGCAACGTCGTTTGAGCAAGCTGCGAAGTAGCGAAGAGGTAATCTTGAACTTCCAGCACTGCTTTCTGGGGATCCATTACTCGGAAATAAACCACGGCATTGACTTTCACCGAGACATTATCTTTGGTGATGACATCTTGGGGGGGAATATCCATGACCACAATCCGTAAGCTCACGCGAACCATTCGATCGATAGGAGGAAAAACCAGAATTAAACCGGGGCCTTTTGGTTTTGGTAACACCCGGCCTAAGCGAAAAATAACGCCTCGTTCATATTCACGAAGAATTTTAATCGCATTGAGGATATAGAGAACCACCAAGGCGATTACGATTATCGGAAATGTTATCATTTCCACCTCCTCCAAAATATTCTGTCTAAAATATGGTTAACTTTAGACCTTGCTCACTTTTATTTTTAGACCATCAAGAATTTTGATGACCCGAACCTTGGAACCTTTGGGGACGTTCTCTTCAGCTTCGGCTTTCCACAGTTCTCCATGAACAAACACTTTTCCTTCCGGAGTTAGGTCGGTCTGGGCGATCCCGATTTCTCCGATTAATCCTTCTTTGCCCGTAACAGCGCGGCGACTGTGGGCTCTTACCACGAGAGTTATTAGAAAGATAAAAATCAAAGATAAACCGATGGCGACCGGGATAATAAAATTAAGGCTGGGTCGAAGCTCTGGAATGGGACTGTCGATGAGCATGATTGATCCTAAGACCATGGCCATGATACCTCCGATGGAAAGAATACCGTAACTCTGAACTTTTATCTCCAGGATGAATAAACCAATGGCCAATAAGATTAGGAGAAGTCCAACATAGTTAATGGGGAGGATTTGGAAGGCAAAAATAGCCAGCAACAGGCATATTCCTCCCATCACTCCCGGAAGAATAGCTCCCGGATTGGAAAATTCAAAATAAAGGCCAAGCAGGCCAAGCATCAGTAAGATGTAGGCCAGATTAGGATTGGAAATGGTTAATAAAAACTTTTGGCGAGCAGTCATCGGTATTTCGACCACTGTCTCGTCTTCGAGATGGAGTTGGATTTCTTCTCCGGTAAACCGTTTGATTTTCTTATTGTTGAGGAATTTAATTATTTCATCCTCGGTAGAGGCGACTAAGTCAATTAACTCTCCCTTGAGAGCCTCGCTTTCGGTGTAAGAGCGGCTTAATTTAACCGCTGCCTCGGCCATTTGGATATTACGGTTTCTTTTCTCGGCAATGGTTCGGATGTAAGCCGCGGCATCTTCAGTGACTTTTTCGGCCATCGTCTCATCCATCTGTTGTCCGGTTATAGATACTCCGACGGGATGAGCTGCTCCGGTGCTGGTCCCCGGAGCCATCGCAAACACATCACAGGCCAAGCAGATGAAAAAGCCTGCCGAAGCAGCTCGCGCCCCATTAGGGCTGACATAAGCTGCCACTGGCGTTTTGGAGCCGAGAATTTTCTCAATAATCTCCCGCATCGAGGTATCAAGTCCACCAGGAGTATTGATGGTTATCAGGAGAAGCGAGGCGTTTTCCCTGTCGGCTTGATCGATGGCTTCCTGAATATATTCCGAGGTGACGGGATGAATAGGGGCGTTGATAGTGATTTTGAAAATCTTAGATTGGAGCGGAAGGGCAAGGCTAAAAACCACAAAAAGGAAAATTAACCCTCTGAATTTACTCACAAGTTTATTATATGGCGCTCTATTCCTTAAAGTCAACAACTGATGAAGCGCCAAAATCGTGATTGCCAGGAGAATTTTTTCTCCTCAAATTAGAGAAGGAAATCGATGATCGGGGCAATTTTTGCCGGTTGCCTTGTTATTGCTCCCAGCCAAAATAAGGGGCGAGTCAGCCTTTTTCTATCAAGGTTGGCAGAAACGCTTTGCTCTTCCTCTTTACAGCAGACATCCCCCTGTTTTAATGGTAGTTTCTCCGGGGGAGAAAATTTAATTACTTCTCAGCTCACCTCCTGGTTTAACTTTTTTTTGCTTCGGGGCAAGGTGAGTATCGAGACTATTTAACCCTGAAAAAAGAAATGCTGCTCTTCCCAATGATAAGCTTGACTTTTGATTTTGAATAACTTAAATATAGTTTAAGATTTATCGGGAAGGAGACGCAGATGATCAAAAACGACATCGTTCAGGCGATTGAAAAGAAAACGGGCTATTCCCGGGTCAAAACTTTAGAAATGGTGGAATTAATCTTAGGAATGATGAAAGAGGCCTTGGCCAATAATGAGAAAATTGAGATTAGAGGATTTGCTAGTTTTAAAGTGGTGCCTAAGAAAAGTGGATTTGGCCGTGATATAAGAAGAAAAAAGCAGATTAAAATAAAAGGGGGCCAAAGAATTAAATTCCGCCCCGGTCAAGATTTAAAAAAGTTGTGAATAATTCGTTAAAAAATTATCATTTCTGTTGAATAAATTCTCCCCAAGTTACTAGATAGTTAGAATTTATTTTAAGGATAGGACCATGAGTCGTTACAAAATAAAGCCTCTCCTTCCCCGAAAGTTTAAATCACTACCGATTGAAGAGCGGCCGAGTAAAGTTTCCCAGCAAGATTTTGCCCAGGTTTTTCCTGGTCATCCAGGAGTTTCTTCCTTCCTGAACTCCATTCCCAATATTTTGGCCGGTCGTGATTTTAAGGAATTGATTAAGTCTCTTCGGTTTGCTTTTCGGAAGAAGAAACCAATTATTTTTGGTTGTGGTGCCCATGTTATTAAGGTAGGGCTTAATCCACTACTAATTAATCTAATGGAAAGAGGATGGTTAACAGCTTTGGTTTTAAATGGAGCCGGAATTATCCATGATTTTGAATTAGCCCTGGTGGGAAAGACATCAGAGGACGTAGAGACCCAGATAAAAAAAGGAGAATTTGGCACCGCTGAAGAAACTGGCGCTTTTCTTAATCAGGCCATAAAGGAAGGGGCAGTCGATAAGCTTGGTTTGGGAGAAGCCATAGGTCGGGCTTTGGCTCGCTTTGATCTTCCTTTCAAGGAAAATAGCCTTCTTTACCACGCCTATCGGCTGAACATCCCGGTCACCGTTCATGTGTCTTTGGGGAGCGATATTATTCATTTCCATCCCCAGGTAGATGGGGCGGCTACTGGACAAACTTCTCTTCGAGATTTTTTTCTTTTGGCCGCATTGATCGCCAAGCTGGAAGGGGGGGGAGTTTATCTCAACATTGGTTCGGCCGTTGTTCTTCCCGAAGTTTTTCTTAAAGCCGTGGCTTATGTTCGCAATCAAGGATATTCACTCGAAAAATTTGTGACAGCGGTCTTTGATTTTAAGCTTCATTATCGACCTTTGGAAAATGTTGTGCGGCGTCCTTTGGGTCGAGAGAGTAAAGGTTATTACTTTATCGGTCACCACGAAATAATGATTCCTCTTTTAGCGGCAGCTTTACTTTCTTCGAAGGAGGAGGAATAAACTATTGCTTTTTCTTTTTTATGGCTAGCTCGGCGTGCTTGAGTTCGTAGTCATAAAGAAGTTGTCGATAAACGCGGACGGTGTTATCGATTGTTTGAAGTAGGGAACCCGACGTATCGATGATGTAGTCAGCATACTGGATTTTATCCTGGCTGGGCATTTGGGAGTTGATTTTTTGTTGAGCTTGGATTTTATTGATATGGTCTCGCTCCATCAAACGTTTTAATTGGATCTCCAGGGGGCAGTGGGTGATGACAATCTTATCGTAGAACCGATAGTAGCCGGCTTCGATGGTTAAAGCCGCCTCGGAAATGAAGATTTTATAATGACCTTGCTCTTCTAATTGGACAATTAATTTTTTTTTCTCTTCCCAGACGAGAGGATGGATGAGTTGATTTAAGAAAGCTCTTTTTTGAGGGTCAGCGAAAACTATTTTTCCTAGTTGTTGACGATTGATTTCCTGGTTATCTTGGAGAATAACTGGTCCAAAATAGTCAACGATCTTGGTCCAGACTGGAGAATAGGGCTTCATCAATTGGTGGGCTTCTTGATCAGCCCGATGAATATAACAACCTAAATCTTGAAGAATCGTAGCTGCCACTGATTTGCCAGTGGCGATTCCTCCAGTAAGAGCAACGATTAACACTTGTCTCTAATCACTTTTCCTTAATATTACTCCCCATAAGATTACTTGGGGCTTTCTTATTCCCTAGGGGAGGAGATATCAGTCGGAAGTAACAAATTGGTATTCTTCTTCAAAATGAAGAGCAATCCCCTGAGCCTTATCTTTATTTTCTCTTTTTTCCAGGCGGACTACCCGGCCCTGGAGCTGGAGTTGGATTTTTTGTCCTTCGGTTAATTTGGGGGGTAAGTCAATGACCAGTTCAAGCGGCGTCCCAATAGTTAGTACAGCATCAAGACCAAAATAGGCTCCGGTGGAACTTATGTTTTCTAAAACCGTAATTTCTTCGAATGGTTGACCATTAGGCTGAGTTCCTTTAACTAGAACTTGAAGAGGTAATTCTAGTCGCCATTCCCGGCGACGGTCGAGATGGAGATAAGTGCCTTCATTCTCCTCAGTAATTAATTCCGAAGGAAGGGATGTTTTTTTTGTGTCTTTCATTTGAGTTTCTCCCTCAAGTTAAAAAAGAGCTGAGTTAATGGCATAGAGGGCCAGTTGCAGGCGACTGTGGGTGTTGAGTTTAGTATAGATACTTTTAATGTGAGAACGAACCGTGTTTTTACTGATAAATAGGGCTTGGGCGATTTCTTCGTTGCTTTTCCCTTGACCGATGAGTCGAAGCACCTGAAATTCAGTCGGTGTGAGTTGATCCAGAGATTTTTCCTTGAGGTCTTTACCCACCACCGAGATGATCCGGTCCATTATATTCGACATTTTATCCCGGGGGAGCCAGATTTCTCCTCGATGGACCACTTGGATAGCTTCGGACAATTGCGTGGATTGATCATTGATGTCGAAATATCCCCTCATTCCCGCGTTCATCAGCCCGACAATTTCTTCATGGGAAGGGATTGTGCCCAAGAGAAGTAATTGTGGTCGCTTGCCTTCTCCAAGAGCATCCCGGATGGCTTTGCAGATCTCGCGCAAATTAGGCACGGGTTCAGTATTCGAGAATAAGACAACATCAGGCTGATTTTGCCGAATTGTCTCTAAGAGAGAATCAATGGTTGTTTTTTCAATCCCGATTACCTCTATTTTTTTAGCCATCTCGATAGAGTTAATGATCCCGGCCAGAATTAAGTCGGAAGGGCAATAAATTAAAAGTTTAATTTCCTCTTTCTTTTTTTTGGCAGATGGTTTTTCTGGAGAGGACATTGGTTACCTTTCCTTATAAAATTAGGGTCAAAAGAAGCGAAAAATCCATTAAAAATTTCTTATCCTTTACTTATTGATTAAATCATACTTAATTAAAATTAAGCTTGTCAAGTAAAGGAAGAAGGGAGAGGTTGGATGGTGTAGCGGGAGGATAATTTTAAAAAAACAGTTTGCCTGTTTGCCTTTTGACCATTGCTGGCTGCCAGAAGGCGATTTACTTCTCCTTTTAATTCCATTTTTAGTTTGGTCTGAAGAAGGATGGTTTGAGGGATTTCCATCTCCAGCCATAGAGTTGTTCCCAGGACAACGGGCTGAGAAAGGTTGAAAGAGGCTGTTTCTGAACTCAGGGTAAAGATAACCGTTTTTTCTTGGAACTCTTCCCCGTAGGCGTTTTTCCCCTTAACCAAAGCGGGAAGAGAGAGCTCAAAAATTCGCTCTCTCTTCCTAACTTTGGAGACGCCTTGGATGAAAGGGGAGGCTGAATTCTTTTGATTCCGCATTTTTTCTGAAGAAAATATTTTGTCTCAAAGGCACTAGAGATGACAATTACTCTAGCGGATGATTTGAGGGGTGAATTTTGAGCTTCTTTTCTCATCTTAGGTGATTAGTTAACTAAAAACGGAGAAGAGATTCTTTTTTTCTCGCGATATTCCCCTGGTTCCACTTAGCTGCCTTCTTTTTGCTTTTCTACTTTAAACGACGGCCTGGAAAGGAATTAATTCTCAGTGATGATTTATTTAATCGGTGATAAAGGGGTTAAATAAAAGAGGAAACGGCTGGCTTAAATTGATTAAATTGAAAAGAAAGCTTTCAAGAAATAAAGGATAATCGTAATTAAGCCGCTTGAATATCAAAGGAAAGCTCAGCTTTTTTAAGAAAATCACTATCTTTCCCTGATTTAAGATGGGGCATCATCTTTTTCTGGAGCAATGATGTATTTACTTCGAAATCTAGTGGAGATTCTTTTCTCTTCTGTTTTTTCCCGATTGTTTTCGATGAAAATTACTTCCCCTTTCAGGATTAATTTTAGTGGTTGGTTATCGGTTAATTTAGGGGGTAGGTCAATACTTAATCGGAGGGTTTCTCCTAAAGTTACCGGTGTTTTAAGAAAAAATGAAGAGCCATAGTGGCTGATATAGGTGAGGGAGGTTTGCTCTTTAAAATTATTTCCTAAGATGTCTTTCCCCTCCACTTCCAGAGGGAGAGGCAGGTGAAATCCATCGGTTACCTCCGGGCGGACAATTTTCGCTGATGAGGGCTTTTTGTTTTTGTAATTTTTCATGAAGCCGTCCTTTTCCAAATTAGCGATTCTAAAATGACATAAAGTCTTTCTCATCGTCAATCACCTTTATAGAGGAAATTTACCATCATAAAGGGTGAAAAAAGAGACTCAGCATCGCTTAACCGATAGTTTTTTAGGCGGCTAACTTGCTTGTTTCCCTGAAAAAAGAAGGCTTTTATTGACAAAGAAGGAGGGCAAAAGATAGAATGACGGAGAAAAAAGGAGGAAAAGAGTTGGTCAAAGAAGAAGGTTTTGTCAAACAGATTACGCCCAAAAGCGAAGATTTTTCCCGTTGGTATGTAGAATTGATCCGGCGGGCTGAGTTGGCTGATTACGCTCCTCTTAAAGGCATGATGGTTATTCGCCCCTATGGATATTCTATCTGGGAGAATATTCAACGTTTGCTTGACCAGCGGATTAAAGCCAGTGGCCATCAAAATGCCTATTTTCCTCTTTTTATTCCTGAATCTTTCTTAAAAAAAGAAACCGAGCATTTGCAAGGATTTTCACCCGAAGTAGCTTGGGTAACTCAAGGTGGCCAGGAAGAACTAGAGGAGAGATTAGCGGTGAGGCCAACTTCCGAGGCAATTATTGGCTATATGTATTCGAAGTGGATTCGCTCCTGGCGAGATTTGCCTGTGTTAATCAACCAGTGGGCTAATATTGTTCGTTGGGAGAAGGTGACTCGTCCTTTTTTGCGAACCACCGAGTTTTTATGGCAAGAAGGCCACACCGCCCATGAGACAAGAGAGGAAGCTGAGGAAGAAACAAGGTTGATCCTCGAGATGTACCGCGAGTTTGTTGAAACTGAATTGGCTATTCCCGTTATCGCTGGCCGCAAAACAGAAAGAGAAAAATTTGCGGGGGCAATGGAAACATATTCTATCGAAGGCCTTATGAGCGATGGACGAGCCCTCCAGATGGGAACATCTCATAATTTAGGCCAACATTTTTCCCGGGTCTTTAATATCCGCTTTGAGGATCGCCAACAACAACTCCAGTATGTCTGGCAGACATCGTGGGGGGTTTCTACGCGTTTGGTGGGAGCCTTGGTGATGACCCACGGTGATGATTCAGGTTTGAAATTCCCCCCGCAGGTTGCTCCCATTCAAGTGGTTATCGTGCCTATTTCCCTGGGAAATTGGAAAGAAAAAGTGCTTCCTCAAGCCCAAAAGATATCCTCTCTTTTGAGAGAACAGGAAATGCGGGTTTACCTGGATGCTCGTGAAGAATTTACCCCCGGCTGGAAATTTTCAGAGTGGGAGATGAGAGGGGTTCCCCTTCGTTTGGAAATTGGGCCTCGAGATGTGCAGAATAACCAAGTGGTGCTGGTGCGTCGAGATAACCGGGAGAAGATAACTGTTCCTCTTTCGGAAGTGGTGGCCAAGGTTCACCAAGTTTTGACAGAAATTCAAAAGAATTTATTTCATTTGGCCGGGCAATTTCAACAGGAAAATACATGCCAGACAGAAGACTATCAGGAGTTTAAGGAAATCATTGAAACCAAGAGAGGTTTTCTTAAAGCTTACTGGTGCGGGCAAACCACTTGCGAAGAAAAGATCAAGGAGGAAACTCAGGCCACCATCCGAGTTATTCCCTTTGGCCAACCAGAAGGCGTAGCCACGCATAAGTGTTTGAGGTGCGGGGCTAAAGCCCAGTGGTTGGTCTATTTTGCCAAGGCCTATTGATCACGGCATGGATAAAAAGGACTGGTCTAAACGGTGCCAGGCGATGGTGGATAATCAATTGCGGGCACGGGGGATCAAAGACGAAAACGTGCTCCAAGCCATGGCCAAGGTTCCTCGCCATTTGTTTGTACCTTCCACGATGATCGATTTTGCTTACAGTGATGAACCTTTACCTATTGGAGAGGGCCAAACTATTTCCCAACCTTACATTGTGGCTTACATGACTGAAAATATTCACCCTCAAAAATGGAAAAGAGCACTGGAAATTGGCACGGGCTCAGGTTATCAAACAGCAATCTTGGCTGAGCTGGTTAAAGAGGTTTACACGGTGGAACTAATTCCTTCGTTGGCGGAAAAAGCCCAAGAAATACTGGCCAAGCTTGGCTATCAGAATATTCATTATCGAGTAGGGGACGGAACGCAGGGTTGGCCTGAAGAGGCTCCTTTTGATGCTATCCTGGTCACCGCGGCTCCGGCTAAAATTCCTTTTGCCCTTGAGGATCAACTGGCTGAAAAGGGAAGAATGATTATCCCTGTTGGGGAGATGTTCCAAGATCTTTACCTCGTGTTGCGCCAAAAAAATAAAATTATTAGAAAAAAGCTAATTCCCGTGCGCTTTGTTCCCTTGGTTTCTCTTCATTGAAACTTTTTTACTCTGGGCTTTGCTTTTGATTTGACTTTGGCCTGAGTGAAGATTAATCTAGGAGTGAAAATTAATCTAAAAAAGGAAAAAATAAATTAATCCGAAGCAAAAATGACTGTTTTAAGGGAATATTTCTCCAAATCCAAAAATAAGAAAACTTTTTATAGCTTTTCCACACGACGGGTTGTCGGCTGGATTGGGTTGATATTCTGGTTATTGGGGGGGCTGAATGCTTCCTTTGGGGCCCCTCAAGAAAGGAAAATAAAATTTATCCCTGTTTTTCTTCCCCAGGGCCAGAAAATAATCGCGGAATTGGCGGTTACTCCCGAGGAAAGACAAAAAGGTCTTATGTTTCGCGAAGAATTAGCGGCCGAGGAGGGAATGTTGTTCCTCTTTGAAGAAGAGGGAATTTATTCTTTTTGGATGAAAAACATGAAATTCCCGATTGACATTATCTGGTTGGATAAAGACAAAAGAATTGTCCATATCGAAGAAAATGTTCCTCCCTGCCCAGTTGAACCATGTCCTTCTTACAGTCCGTCTCGCCCGGCTTGCTATGTTTTGGAGTTGAAGGCCGGCAGTAGTCAAAATTACTCGTTGAAAATTTATGATCAACTTGAGTTTGTAATCCCGCCTCTTAAGAAGAGTTTTTGAGAAGGTTAGTTAATTCTTGAGCGGCGAGGCTAGAGGTAGGGTAATTTCCTAAAATTTCTTTCATTTTTTGAAAGGAGCGGATCATCTGCTCTCTTCTTTCTTGATTTTCGAGGATTTCTTGGCTTAAAAGAAAAAGGTTCTCCGCTGTAAAATTATGTTGGATTAATTCGGGAATTACTCTCTGTTCCAAAAGTATATTGACAATACTATAGTTTTTTACATAGACAAATTTTTTACCTAGGTAATAGGTAAAGGGGGAAATCCGGTAAAAAGCAATTAGCGGTTTTTCCAATAAAGCAGCTTCAAGATTAGAGATACCGCAGGAGGCCAGAATTAAATCACTGTAAGCCATGGCTTCATATTTGTCTTCTTTTAATATTTTTAGTTCGGGAAAGGGATAGGGGAGATAGCGATCAATTTCGGAAGAAGTAAGATTTTCGGATTGACAAAGAAGAAATTCGACAGGAAGAGAACTTCGTAAAAGATGCAGGGTTTCCGTGAGCTGAGGGAGATGATTTTTCAGCTCCGATGGCCGGCTGCCGGGAAGGAGAGCAATAATTTTTTTTCGGTGATCAAGGTTATATTTTCTTAAGAATTCTTCCCGGGAGAGAGAAAGCTTAATTTCTTCTTGGAGGGGGTGGCCAATATAAGCGGCTGGGATTTTAGCTTCTTCATAAATCTTTTGCTCGAAAGGAAAGATGAGTAGCATTTTGGTTACCGATTTTTTGATTGTTTTGAGGCGATTTTTTCGCCAAGCCCAGACAGTAGGGCTGACGTAATAAAGAACAGGAACGCCTTTGCGCCGAAGAAAACGACCTAATCGCAGATGGAAATCAGGAGAGTCAATTAGAACAGCCGCTTGGGGTTGGCGGCGGGTTATTTCTTTTTTTAACCAGGAATATAGTTTAAGGATACGGGGAAAATGGCTGATTATCTCAAAAACTCCGATGAGGTTTAATTCTCGAAGCGAGGCCAAGGGTTCCAACCCGGCGGCCAACATTTTTTCTCCACCAAGGCCAAAAAACTTAGCTTGTGAATTGAGGCGTTTAAATTCACGAATCAAGGCCGCGCCATATTTTTCGCCAGAAGTCTCCCCAGCGGAGATGAAGATCTTGGTCATTCTTGCCTTTTTTCCTGGCCAAAATAGACGATTTCCGGCATCTTTTGGGGATCTTGCCCGTAGAAAAAGAGCCATTGGTTATAGTATTTTTGCTGATAGTAAATTTTTATTGATTTTCGTGGTGAAGAGCTGACTACTCCGATGATTTGAGGATTATCTACTTTGGCGACCAGAGCAGCTGGAACGATGAGTACTTTCTGGAAAGAAATTTGCTGACTGGTCGGTGAAGGAGTTGTTTGGCCAGGTCGGCCACGCCGGGGGGAAGAAGGAGCCGGTCTACCTCGACCACCACCTGCCGGAGAAGGGGGAATGAGAATTAAGTCCCATTCTCCATTGGCGGCCATCGGATCTGGGTAGAGACGGCGAAGGCACTTTTTTTCCAGTAGTTCATCGAGAGACCGAGGGAAGGCACCAGGGTATTGTTGTTGGAAGAGGCGAATAGCTTCCACATATTGTCGTCCCCGGAAAATGAGTTCTTCTTCTTTTTCTCTCTGAAGTTGGGTTTCCCAGACAGGAACAGCAATGAGTAGGCCGAGGCTCAGAATGAAAATAACAAACATCAGAAGAAGAAGAGTATACCCAGTTTGTTTTTTCGGGGCGGGAAAGGAAAAGGAAGAGCCTTCTCCTTCACCAAGTATTGTAGGGAGATCCATCGAGTCCTATCTCCTTTGAACCAGACTGAACATCAATCACTCCGGGTTGAAGGCCGGCTTGAATCAGTTCTTCGGTAAACTCTTCCCGAATTTCAACCCAGGTATCTTGGGATTTGGTTATCGGATCAAGGGGAATCGAACGAAGATAGCCTTCTTCCACTAAGGCTTGAAGGGAGGGGGGATATTGGCCTTTGTCCAGGTGATACTGGTTGATGAGTTTGCGAAGAATGAAAAGGTTTTCTTTAAGCACTGCTTCGCGAGCTCGTTTAGCTGCGGTTTGATATTGCGGAATGGCCAAGCCAAGGAGAATTCCGATGATGGCCAGAACAATGATTAATTCAATAAGGGTAAATCCTGACCGTGGAGAGTCCATTTTTTTCACCAGTCCCTGTATTTAGTTCCATCCAGAGCTGTGGCCTGGCTCTTGGTATAAACATCATAAACATTTTCTCCTCCCCAAACATCGGAGTCAGGGTCATCTTGGTAAGATCTCAGCCCCCAATCATAAGAATTAGTCATCGGGTCTTTAGGAATCCGTCGTAAAAAACGAACTATCCTTTCCACACGATTGCCTTGGATGGTTTCTTCGATTTCGACTCCATTAACTAGGGTTTCCAGATCGGGAGGATAACCATATGTATCTTCGTCAAATTCAAACTTTTTTTCATCGGCTAATTGTTTGTAGGCGTCAATAGCTTCGCGGAGGATTCGTAAGTTGCGTCTAAGTTCAATCTCTTTTTCCCTTTTGATGGCCACTTGGGCGAGAGGAATGGCTACTCCGGCCAGAATAGCCAGAATAGTTAGGGTCACCAGCATTTCGATGAGGGTAAAACCTTGTTGTCGGGAGAAGACAACTTTCATTTCTAGTTGTTGATATTTTGGTTTAAAACCATTTTTTTGAAGAATGGCTTTTGGAGGACTCCCTTCGTTGATAACTTCTTCCTCGATCGAAGGATCGGGGAGGAGATGGCTCCAGAACCTTCTTGCTTAATTTTATTTTGTGATCATCATCGATGGCAAGAACTTTAACTTTAACTGTATCACCAATCTTGAATACATCGCGAGCGCTTCGAACTCGACGATGGGAAATTTCAGAAACATGGAGAAGGCCCACGATGTTAGGTAGTATTTCAACAAAGGCCCCGTAATCTTCGATCCGGACCACTTTCCCGGTGTAGATTTTTCCTACCTCCGCTTCGACGGTAATTTCACGAATCATCTGGCGCGCTTTTTCGGCGGCTTCGGTATTTTCAGCGGCGATGATTATTTTGCCTGTTTCTTCAATATCGATTTTGGCATTGGTCGCCGCGAGAATCTTCTTGATGTGTTTTCCCGAAGGGCCGATAACATCAGGAACTTTTTCAGGGTTAATGAAGAGGGTAATAATGCAAGGAGCATAAGGAGAAATATTGGGGCGAGGAGCAGGAAGGACGGCCTGCATTTTGTCGAGGACCTCCAGGCGGGCTTCTTTTGCTTGGCGAAGACCTTGGCGGAAAATATCTAGAGAAATCCCCGGAATTTTGAGATCCATCTGAATGGCCGTGACCCCTTTTTTAGTACCGGCTGTTTTTAGATCCATGTCGCCAAAGTGATCTTCCAAGCCAGCTATATCAGTCAGTAAAGAATATTTTTCTCCCTCCTTCACCAAGCCGATGGCGATACCGGCCACGATCATCGACAGAGGTACTCCGGCATCCATTAGAGCGAGAACTCCTCCGCAAACCGTGGCCATCGAAGAAGAGCCGTTGGATTCCAATATATCGGACACAATCCGGATGGTATAAGGAAAATCTTCCTCGGGGGGAATCGAGGGAAGGATTGCCTTTTCAGCCAGAGCTCCATGACCAATCTCTCTTCTTCCGGGAGCACGGAGGAAGCTGACCTCCCCGACGCTGAAAGGTGGAAAATTATAATGAAGCATAAACCGTTTGGCATCACCTTCGCTTAGTCCATTGAGACGTTGGACATCTTCAAAAGTGCCCAAGGTTACTGTTGCTAAGCATTGGGTCTCACCTCTGGTAAAGAGAGCAGAACCATGAGTTCGCGGTAACAAACCGATTTCAATCGAAATGGGCCTTATGTCAGTCAAGGAGCGTCCGTCAACCCGTTTTTTCTCTTCCAAAATTAAGCGGCGGACCAGATTTTTTTCAATTTGATAAAAGATTTCTCTTGTTTCCTGAATATTTTCTTCGTCTTCAGCAGGGATTTCAGCTAAAAGGCCTTCTAAGATTTGTTTTATTTTTTCCTCTTTAGCCTTCTTGCCTTGAACTTGAATAGCTTCTTTTAGTTGATCGAGAACTTTTTGTTCGATTTCTTGGTATTTTTGAGAATTAACTTGGGGGGGTGAAAATTCCCTTTTCGAGATATTGAGTTGAGCATAGAGCTCAGCTTGAGCCTGAATTATTTTCTTAATTTCTTTTTCTGCTAATTCAACACCTTGGACGATGATTTCTTCTTCTAGTTCTTTGGCCCCGGTTTCAATCATGATAATTCCCTGATCACTGCCGACAACAACCATATTTAACAAGCTTTCTTCCAGCTGAGAGACCGTGGGGTTAATGATGTATTCATTATTTAAATAACCAATTTTGACTGCTCCCAGGGGAGTGGTGAAAGGGATGTCAGAAAAGAGCAGCGCGGTTGAGGCTCCGATTATGCCTAGAGTATCGGGCTCATTTTGCATGTCGGCGGAGAGAAGAAGAGCAACAATTTGGGTGTCGTTGAAGTAGCCCTCCGGAAAAAGCGGCCTGATAGGCCGGTCAATCATGCGGCTAACTAAAACTTCTCTTTCCGAAGGTTTGCCTTCTCTTTTGAAAAACCCACCCGGGAATTTGCCCGCGGCATAAGTGTTTTCCCGGTAATCAACAATTAGGGGTAGGAAAGGCCGAGGCTCTTTAATATCCTTTTTGGAAGTAGCGGAAATAAACATGATGGTGTCGCCATAGCGGATTAAAACTGAGCCATCCGCTTGGCGTCCCATGCGTCCTGTTTCTATTGATAGCGACCTTCCTCCAATTTCTAGATTTATAGTATTTTCAGACATTTATGTTTTCCTGACGTTTTCTGGCTATTTTCTGAGATTTAGACTTTTGATCAGCTTTTCGTAGCGGCTGGGGTCTTTCTTTTTTAGATAAGCCAGTAATCTTTTGCGTTGACCAACCAGCTTCATTAAGCCCGTCCGGGAGTGAAAATCCTTTTTGTGGCGGGCAAAATGTTGGGATAGATAATTGATTCGGTGAGTTAAGAGGGCAACCTGAACTTCAGGTGAGCCAGTATCTTTAGGATTAGTTCGAAATTCTTCAATTATCTTCGTTCTTTCATCTTTGCTAAGCACTTTTTGTTCTCCTTCAGAATTAAATTATACTTCTTCTTTTTTTCTCTAATAGCTTACCAGAAACTTAATTCCTTGTAAATTCTTTTTCCTGAATTGTTTCCTAAAGCATGATGAAAAAACTGGTGAAAAACTGGTGACAGCTCACATATTTACCTAATTTTTTATCGAGTTATCGAGAATGATCCAGGCCGAAATGAAGTGTCAGTCATCATTTTCACCTCGCGCTTTTGGAGATGCTTAGGCTCCCCGGGAAGTAATTGAACTGGTTGGAGGCTTGTGCTAGAGTCAAAGATGACTTTAAAGGCTAGAAAATCATGCCCAGTTATTTACTTTTAATTTTTAATCTTATCCTTCTGGCTGTCAGTTGGGTTATGCTCATTTATGCTTACCCCCGTTTGCCTTCATTTATTCCCCTCTGGCTAAATTTTAGCGGTTCCCCTTTCCTGTATTCCAAGTCATTGTTGATTTTTCTTTATCCCCTGGGAGAAACAATTTTTAATTTACTATTTATTAAATTGGCGCGCTTGAGAATTAGATGGCCTCAACCAAAAAAGGCAGTTAAAGGGCTCCCGGCGACTTCAGCTAGTTCTCGCTCTCGGTTAAGACAAGAGTTTACCCTTCTGGCCTTAATTTTTTTCAACTTAATTTTTATCCACGTGGAACGAAGCTTGATCCTTGTGGCTCATCAAGTAGAAAAAGGGGTCAATTCTTTCTACTTTTTGATGTTATTCTTAATCTTAATTATGCTTATCCCTTATTACCGTATCCGCGAATTGATGGAAAAAAAGCAAAGCCAGAGCAGGCCCCGCGTTTCGCCCAAGAATCAAAAAGGAAAAAAGTTGAAAAAAAAGAACCAAGAAAATAGTTAATAAAACTTTAATTACTAATAATCTAACTTTAACAAAATGGGTTTAGGTTGAGGCTATAGATTATTTTTTGGATGATTGTTGATTCTGGAGAAGGTAAGCCTTCCTTTGAAGGAGGTGTTTAGCGTAGAGCGAATCTAATCCTCCCTGCGTTTCCTGGACATGCTTGAGTTGCTCTTCAACCTCGGCCAGGGTCATTCGATTGATTTTCTTTTTTTTGGGGGGAGCGTCATCCTTAGTTTCTTGTTTAGCCTCTTCTGGAGATTGGGGCTTAGTTTTAGATTCTTCAGGAGAGCTTTTTTCTTCAGCCATTTGGTTTCCTTCCTTATCCAATTTCAATGGTAATTATTTTTAGAAAAGAAGAATACACAATTTGGCTTAAAATATCAATCTTTTTCCCAGGCTCAAAAAATCTCCAAAATGAGGATGAGCCAAAGGCTGTTACCCAGGCTAAAACGGCAGGAAAATTTTTCTCTATTGGTCAAAATGGAGGTTGAGAATTAAGTCAGTGGTTGCCTTTTACCAATCAAGTTTAGTATAGTCTTGCTCAGAATGTATATTTTATATACTTGGCTACTAGCTTTCGCTCTTTTGATTTTCTATATTCCCTATTATTTTTTTCATTATCGAGTGCGACGGCGGCAAAAACTTTACCTTAAAGACAGGCTTGGTCTAAATTTGAAAAGCCTTTCTCCCCCTGATTCTCAACGACCTGTTTTGTGGTTTCACGCTGTTTCTGTTGGAGAAAGCCTATCTCTTCAGGGATTGATAAGGGCTCTTCGAAAAAAACACCCCGAATATGAGCTTAACCTCTCGTGTTTAACAAGTTCAGGAATGGAAGTAGCCAGCTCCAAGCTCAAGCAGGTTGACCGTCTCTTTTTTATTCCCTTTGATTTTGGTTTTATCCATAAGAAATACTTTGACTATCTCCACCCGGATTTGTTAGTACTGGTGGAATCAGAGTATTGGCCCAATTTATTGAGGGCGGCTCGACGAAGAGGATGTCCGATCTTGGTGATTAATGCCCGAATGACAGAAAAAGTCTTTCGGCGTTACCGGCGCCTTAAGTTTTTGACTTCCCGATTGTTGAATCAAGTCGATAAGTTCTTAGTTCCTTCGGAAAAAGAGAAGCAAAGACTTAGGCTTTTGGGGGTGGGAGAGGATAAAATAATGATCTCTGGTAATATGAAATGTGATCTTGAGCTTCCTTCCGTCACCGAAGAAGAGCGCCAACAACTGAGACGGAAATTTGGGTTTGAACGGCTGATTTTTTCCCGCCCGGTCCAAGTTTTTATGGCCGGGAGTATCCACCAAGGTGAGGAGGAAAAAATTCTCCGGGCCTTTAGCTTGGTTCGGAAAGAAAAAAGGCCGTATCTTCTAGTCATTGCGCCTCGTCATCTTGACTGGGTGGAGGAGATTGTTCGACTTGCTCATCAATACGGTTTTAAATGCCAAAGGCGGACTAAGCTTGTTGAAAATGATCTGGATGAAAGAACAAAAGCCCAGAAAGTAGCTTCTCCGCCTGACTGGGATGTCTTGGTTTTGGACACAATTGGCGAGTTGGCTACCTGGTATGCTCTGGCCGATGTGGTTTTAATTGGCGGTAGCTTGATTCCTTGGGGTGGCCATAATCTTTTGGAACCTGCTTTTTACGGCCGGCCAATTTATTTCGGGCCTTATATGCATAATTTTCAGGAGTTGAGCGATAAATTCAGGCACTCAGGCGGGGCTCAAATGGTTCAAGATGAAAAAGAACTAGCACGAATTCTCGTCCAAACCACGGAAGAGGAATTTCGCCAAAAAGGGAAAAAGGCTCAATTAACCCTTCGGGAACTCCAAGGGGCTACCGCGATAATTATCAGTGAAATTGAAAAACTTATTGACAAAAATGGTTAAAAAATTAAGTTTAGGGTGGGGATTAGTATTCTGTTTGCTAATGAATTATAGCCTTGCGCAAGAAAATAATCCTAATAACAGGGAAAGTTACCGCTTAAATAAAGATTTTTTAACCCGGACCGCTAAAGATTTGGGAGCGATTAGTTCAGCCCCATTTTCATGGGAAAAATCAGATTGGTTGAAATTTGCTTTTATTACCAGCGCGGGGGTAATTGTTTATTTTGTGGATAAACCTCTTCATGATTGGGTTGAGGAGAATAAAACCGAAAGTTCTACCGATATTTCTAACTTTGTTTCCTATTTTGGGCACGGAGGAGTAATTGTTGCCGGGGCAGGAACTGGCTATTTGGTCGGGGAGTTAACCCACAGCGCCGAATGGAGAAAAACAGCGCTGCTGTCGCTGGAAAGTTGGGGCGCCTCGGGACTTTTGGTAACTTTGATGAAATTTCTTATTGGCCGGGAACGACCTTATGTCGAACATAAGGCCAATAGTTTCCATCCCTTCGCCTTCAAATCGGCTTACCGTTCTTTTCCTTCCGGCCACGCCACTTCCGCCTTCGCCGTAGCAGCGGTTGTTGCCGAGCAAGTGGAAAGTAAAGTTGTGGATGGGATGGTTTACACCTTGGCCTCGTTGGTGTCCCTTTCGCGGGTTCATGACGGCGAACATTGGATGTCTGATGTTCTAATTGGCAGTGCTTTAGGTTACCTTGTAGGAAAGAAAATTTGCCGGTTACATTCTAAAACTTCCCCTTCGCCTCTTGCTTTTAAAGTGAAATTTACTTGCCAGGGGGCGTCTTTCACCTGTCAATACTTTTTCTAGGGTCAGGAGAAGGCTAACAGAGGAAAAGTGAAATTAAAAATAGAGAAAAATAACAGACTTAAAAAGGAGAAAAAAATGAGTCAAATAACCAGGCGGGAATTTTTGAAGAAAACTTCGGTATTGGCTCTGGCTTCGGGGAGTGGCTTTTTATTGAAAGGATGCACGAAGGGTAAGGATTTTGACTGGGTGATAAAAGGGGGCCGGGTAATTGATGGTTCAGGTTCGCCTCCCCGGGAAACTGATGTGGGGATCAAAGATGGTCTAATTGTGGAAATAGGGCCAATTTCTGCACGTCGGGCGAGGATGGTTTGTGAAGCCCGGGAAATGTTCGTCTGCCCAGGTTTTATTGACGTCCACGATCATACCGATGTTCAACTTTTAGTTGATCCTAAAGGAGAAAGTGCCGTTCACCAGGGGATAACTACGCTGATGAGTGGTAATTGTGGTTACTCACCCTTTCCCATTGCCGATGAAATTTATGAGGAATTTAAATTAGATCTTAAGGAGCAGTACGGCTTGGATCTTGATTGGCGAGATATCAGCGGCTTTTTGCAATGCTTGGAGAAGCAAGGTTTGGCTTTAAATTATGCCACCCTTGTTGGTCATGGCTCTATCAGGGGAGCAGCCATGGGTTTTGATGATCGAGAACCAACTGCTGAAGAATTAGCGAGGATGAAAGTAATGGTGGAAGAGGCGATGAAAAACGGAGCTTTTGGTCTTTCTAGTGGCTTAGAATATACCCCTGGGAGTTATGCGAAAACCGGCGAATTGATCGAATTATGTCGAGTGGTGACCCAACTAAGTGGAGTTTATGCCACCCATATGCGCGATGAAAGTGATTACCTTCTTGAAGCCCTCGATGAAAGTTTTCAAATAGCTCGTGTCAGTGGCGTTAGTATTCAAATATCTCATTTAAAGGTTGCCTATCCTAGTAATTGGTCTAAAATAGATGAAGCCTTGGCTCGTCTTGATCAAGCTGCAGAAGAAGGGATTAATGTTTTTGCCGATCGGTATCCTTATTTGGCGGCATCAACTGGACTAGGTAGTATTTTTCCTATTTGGGCGATGGAAGGCACAACCAAAGATTTCCTCCGTCGTCTCCAGGATAAGAGCCTAGAACAGAAATTTCGGGATTATCTGGCCAATGAAGAGAAAAGTCTTGGCTCTTGGGATAAAGTGCTTGTTGCCTCGGTGGTTAGCGAGAAGAATAGAAATTTTGAAGGGATGAGCATTCTTGAGTGTTGCCGACGAACTGGGAAAGACGCCTTTGAGTTCATCCGGGATTTGTTAGTTGAAGAGAGGAATCGCGTGGGCATGATCATCTTCATGATGAAAGAGGAGAATTTAAAGAAAATCTTGGCTCATCCTTTGGTTGGAGTAGGTTGTGATGGAGGAGCTATTTCTCCCGAGGGTGTTCTTGGCAAGGGAAAACCTCATCCCCGCCACTATGGAACTTTTCCTCGGGTCCTAGGAAAATATATTCGCGAAGAAAAAATTCTTCCCTGGGAAGAAATGATCTCCAAGATGACCTATCGAGCCGCGGTAAAGTTCGGATTATCAAAGAGAGGGCTTTTAAAACCAGGATACCAGGCTGATGTTGTGGTTTTCAATCCGGAAACAGTCATTGATCGGGCGACTTGGACCAATCCTCATCAATTTCCCCAAGGAATCATCCATGTATTTGTCAATGGTATGAAGGTCATCGAGGAGGAGAAGCATACAGGACGCCTGCCTGGGTATGTGCTTCGAAAAAGAGTCTGAAAAAATTTGAAGTATAGAGACCATGAGATTTAAGTTCTATTGGTTGTTGAAAACCCTAGTTTTTGTCTCCTGGATTTGCTTATTTAACATTGCCTCCTCTGGCCTTAATTTAATTTGGTCAATTCCCGAACCGCGGCCGCAAACTTCGACTGAGAAACCTGCAATTGAACTCGATTATCGTTCCCTAAAGCCCGGGGAAGTAATCAAGGTCAGTGTTCCTCAAGGCGAGCATCTTCGCCAAGTCGAGTTGAGGTTCGAGAAGCAAAAGTACAGACTTTATTTCGACCAAACCACCCAAACTTGGTTGGGATTCGTTGGCCTTGATTTTCAATTACCGCCAGGCCAATACTCTTTGGAAGCCATCATGGTGGACATTCAAGGGAATGTGAGTAAGGTGCAGATTCCCCTGCTCGTTCAAATCAAAAAATTCCCTACTAAGAAACTTTGGGTGGAGCCTCGTTATGTTACTCCTCCCCCTGAGGTAACCGAGAGAATAAGAAGAGAGTCAGCTCTTTTACGCAGTATTTTTTCTCTAGAAACTCCCTCCTGGTTCGGCGAAGGAAAGTTTATCCTTCCTACCCAAGGCAAGATCAATTTTAATTTTGGAGAAAGAAGAATTTATAACAACCAGCCTCGTTCATCTCATTCCGGAATAGATATTGCTGCGGTTACTGGTACTCCCGTCCTGGCCAGCAATTCGGGCCGGATAGTGCTGGCTTCAGAGCTATATTTTGCCGGAAAAACCGTCATCATTGATCATGGCCTGGGGCTTTACACTTTTTATGCTCATCTCTCCCAAATCAAAGTAAAACGAGATGACAAGGTGGTAAAGGGAGAGGTTATTGGCTTGGTGGGAGCTACTGGTCGAGTAACAGGACCTCATCTTCATTGGAGTGTGCGTCTAAAGGGAAGCCGGGTTGATCCTCTCTCGCTGTTGGCTTTATCGGACTAAAAAGATAGATAAAAAAAATTTTAACTAAACGTCTAGGGAATAGGGGCCAACTTCGGTTCGCGGAGTTGACAGTTTTCGTTCTTTTCCGGTAGGATGGCATCCTTAACAAAAAAATAATTATAGTTGGGGAATAATAATTTAGTTAAAAAGAAACTTCCCCGCTCTTTGAGGTAGGAGATGGTCAAAAATTCAATGAGTAAAAAAAGCCAAGTTCAAAGCGCCTTTGTTCAGGCAATTAGAGAAGCTTATGGCCAGGGTCAAGAGGATGAAGCCTTGGAACCATTGGTGGCGGTCGATGAGCAAGGTCGTCCCTTGGGCCGCGTGCAGAAGGGAGATGTGGTGATTTTCTATGATTTAAGAGGCGAAAGAGAGATTGAATTGACCCAAGCCTTGACTGATGAAGAATTCCATTATTTCCCTGTCGAGTCATTGGATCTAAGCATGGTCACTATGATTGAATATGCTTCCCGGTTAAAAGTTAAAGTGGCGTTTCCTCCCGAAGGTCCTGTCAACAATACTCTTACTGAGGTTTTATCTCGGGCCGGGAAGAGAGTTCTCAAAATCTCCGAGTCCGAGAAAGCTATTCATCTTGGTTATTTTATGAATGGGAAACAAGAGGTAATCTTTCCGGGAGAAAAAAGAAAAATTATTCCCTCACCTCAGGGTATCGCCAATTATGCGAAAGTTCCGCAAATGAGTGCTGCTCAGGTCACCGAAGCCATCATCGAGTCACTAGAAGAAGACCATGACTTAGTCATTGCTAATTATGCCAATGTGGATGTTGTCGGCCATATCGAGGATGAGCAAGCGGTGCTGGAGGCAGTGGAGGTTGTCGATAAAGAATTGGGGCGAGTGGTCAAAGCTTGCCAGGATAAGCACATCACGTTGGTGGTCACTGCCGACCACGGTACTGTTGAAGAATGGTATTATCCCGATGGAACCATCGATACTGGACACACCCGCAATCCTGTTCCGTTTGTTTTGGCTGATTTTTCTCTTTCTTCTGGTTCGGAAAATGAGTTGAAACTTCGGTCCCAAGGAGAGTTGATCGATGTCGCCCCGACTATTTTAAACCTCCTGGGAGTAGACACCCCCCAGGAAATGACAGGTCAAGATTTGCTCGAGATTGGCGAACTAATTTCCTCATCTCGGTCAAAAATTCTCCTTCTTATCTTGGATGGTTGGGGCTTGAGAAAGGAAAAATGGGGCAATATGATTGCTCGAGCTAGGACTCCTAATTTTGAGAGTCTATGGGCTAATTATCCTCATTCTTTACTTGCAGCTTCGGGAGAAGCAGTGGGCATGCCGCCCGGAACAGTAGGTAATTCTGAGTCAGGTCATCTTCATTTAGGGGCGGGCCGCCGGATACTTCTTGACCGGGTGCGGATTGATAAGGCTATTCAGCAGGGAACCTTTTTCCAGAACGAAGCTTTTCTTTGGGCTCTAGACAAAGCCCAGAAGAGGGGAAGGGCCCTTCATCTTTTAGGCATTGTCTCTCATTATAGTTCTCATGGAACGATTGACCATCTTTTCGCTCTTCTCCGCCTGGCTCGCCAGCATAATGTTTCTCAAGTTTATATTCATTGTTTGATCGGACGCCGGGGAGAAAAACCCGAAAGTGGGGCCATCTACGTGCATAAAGTTGAGGAGATGGCTCGCTCTTTAGGGATTGGACAAGTAGTGACGGTCATCGGTCGTTTCTGGGCTCTGGACCGGGAGGAAAACTGGGATCGAGTGGAAAAAACCTATCGAGCTTTAGTTTACGGAGAAGGAACTCCAGTTAAGCAAGATAACCGGCGGCAATAAGTCCTTTTGAAAATGAACATTTTGGGAGAATTAATCGTATTTAAAACAAGGGATAACAGTGACTCCAGCCGCTAAGATCTTAGACCTCCAAAGAATTGGTTATAATTATGGGCAGATTAAAGCTCTTTCCGGAGTAAGTATCACAGTGGAGAAGGGCCCGGTCGGGCTTCTCGGGCCTAACGGAGCCGGCAAAAGTACCCTTTTGCGCTTACTGTTGGGTTTTTTAACTATCCAAGAAGGACAAGGAAAAGTTATGGGCTATGATGTCGCTCGAGAGAAGACTCGAGTGCGGCAAATTGTTGGTTATATGCCGGAAGATGAAAGCTATGTTCCCGGTATTGATGGAGTCACCTTGACAGCTTTGTTAGGTGAGCTATCGGGAATGCCTCGTCAAGAAGCGATGAAAAGGGCTCATGATGTGCTCTTTTATGTCGGCTTGGAGGAGAGTCGTTATCGTCGGGTGGAAAGTTATTCTAAAGGTATGCGCCAGAGATTGAAGTTAGCCCAGGCTTTGGTTCATGATCCCCAATTAATCCTCTTAGATGAACCAACTTCTGGTCTTGACCCTCAGGGAAGGGAAGAGATACTGGAGTTGATCACAGATATTTCTAACCATGGCGTTCAGGTTTTAGTTTCTTCCCATATTCTTCCTGATATTGAAGAAACGTGCCAAGAGGTAATTATTCTCAATCAAGGTCAAGTGGCGGCCCAAGGAAATCTTCAAGAATTAAAAAAGCTAAATTATAACCTTTACGAGCTGAAGGTGGCGGGAGAAGCGGCTCCATTTTTGGCAAAGTTGCAAGAGCGGGGCTGTCGTTGGGAACAAGAAGAGGATTTGTGGAAGTTGTATCTTCCCCGGGAATTGTCGCCGCGAGTAATTTTTGAGTTGGCCGTGGAAGAGAAAGTTCAAGTTCGTCATCTAGTCAAAAGTCAATCCCGGCTGGAAGATTTATTTGCTCAAGTAGTCGGGGAGGAAGAATGAGTATCAGAAAAAAGGGTTATAGCCACTGGGAAGGGCAACTCAAAGAGTCAGCTTTTGTTGCCTGGTTTCCTCTTACTCGATTAGGAATAAAACTAGCTTTCCAAAAGAGGTTTTTTAAACTTTTCTTTTTCTCGGCCTTTCTTCCCGCCTTAATTTTTCTAGCGGGAATCTATGTTTCGGAGCGGATGGAGGATTTTCGGTTTATGATTCAAGGCCAACCTTCCTTCCTCCAGATAACTCCTAATTATTTTAAAGCCTATTTTACTAACTCCTTTTTTCTTTTTTTACTAGTGTTGATGATGATTTTTGTGGGTTCGGGATTAATTGCCGACGATTTAAAATTTAAAGCTTTACAACTTTATTTTGCTCGTCCCTTGCGCAAGGTCGATTATTTGCTGGGGAAGATGGCCACCTTAGGTTTTTTTCTCCTTCTTCTCAGTCTAATTCCGGGCTGGATTTTTGTGTTATTTAAACTCGTCTTTGCCGGCAACTTTGCCTTCCTGCGTTCTTATCCCTGGCTACCGTTAGCGGTAGTTGCTTATTCCTTAATTTTAACTTTATTTTTTGCTATTTATACTTTGACTCTTTCGGCTCTCAGTAGCAATAGTCGACATGTGGCCTTGATGATCTTCGGGATTTATTTGGCTTCGGATATCATTTTCGGTATTTTTTATCAAAACTTTCATCATCCCTACCTGGCTCTTCTTTCGCTGAAATTGAATCTTCAGCAAGTGGGAGCAGCGCTTTTTGGAGAGAAACTCTTTTATCCTGTTCCTTGGGGATGGTCGCTTTTACTTCTTATTATGTTGATGGGGTTGGGCTTAGCTATTCTTAACCGGCGAATCAGAAGCGTTGAGGTGGTTAAATGAACCCGGTCGTTGAGACAAAAAATTTATCCAAATATTATGGCAATGTGCTGGGATTGAGTGATGTCTCGGTAGAAATTCATCCAGGAGTAGTTGGCCTTCTTGGTCCCAATGGGGCGGGGAAATCAACCTTTTTAAAGTTGATCACCGGGCAATTGAAACCTAGCTTGGGACAAGTTTATGTGTTTGGCCAGAAGATTTGGAATAACCCTCAACTCTTTGCTGATATCGGTTATTGCCCAGAGACAGATGCTTTTTTTGAGGATTTATCGGGTTGGCAATTTCTAACCTGGATGCTCCAACTCCATCACTTTTCGGCTTGCCAGGCCAAAGAGAAGGCAAACGAAATCCTTGGTTTTCTTCATCTTGCCGAGGACAAAGACCGTCTCATTCGTTCCTACAGCCGGGGAATGAGGCAACGGCTAAAAATAGCCCAAGCCATCGCTCATGACCCCCAACTAATTATTCTTGATGAGCCTTTGAATGGATTGGATCCTTTGGGAAGAAGGAAGGTGATTAAATATATCCGCAAGATGGGTGAAGAAGGCCGAACGGTAATTGTCTCTAGCCATGTCCTCCCTGAAATTGAAGCCATGACTAAAAAGATAATCCTCATTCATCAAGGGAAAATATTTGCCTCGGGAAATATTCACTATATTCGGGAGTTAATCGATTCCCATCCTCATATCATTTCCATTAAATGCAACCAAGTTCGGGATTTGGCCGCAGCCTTGATCAAAGCCGAAGAAGTAATTAAGGTCTTTTTTACTCCCGATCCCCAAGAAGTTCAGATTGAGACCCGCCAGCGCGATGTTTTTTTTGATCGTCTGCAGAAGCTTATTCTTGAACTTGATTTAAATGTGGAGGCCATCACTTCCCCTGATGACAATCTCCAGGCGGTGTTTGACTATTTAATTGGAGAAAAATAATGAGTTCCCTGGCCCATTTGGAAAAGAAAAAAACCTTATTTTTCCCTAGTGTTCGTGATATTTTTAAATTTTACTTTTTCCTTGGTTTAAATTCTCGCCGCTCGCGATTGTTTTTACTCAGTAGTATAGTGCCGATTGTGATTGCGGCTATCTTTAAAGGATCCCAGATTCTTTACGGTCAACCCCGCTTTTCGGGCTTATTTATCTATTCCAACATGATCATGATGTTTTTTCTGCACTTTTTAATCCTGATCATGACCCTTTTTTTTGGCAGTTCAGTGTGCCGGGAAGAAGTGGACGGGTCAACTTTACCTTATCTGGTTACGCGACCTCTGCATAAAATGGCTTTTATTGTCGGAAAATATGCCGCCTCTACTTTGCTTGTCGGCTTGACGGTGATCTTTAGCTTGGCGATTTGTTTTCTTATCCTTAATCTTACCCAGCTGGGAGAGGGGGGTATCTATAAAGTCTTAGCCCGGGATGCCGGAGTGCTCTTCTTAGGGGTCATGAGTTATATGGCCCTTTTTACTTTTTTGGGCATCATCTTGAAAAAAGCCATTTTCTTTGGTTTGCTCTTTAGTTTTGGCTGGGAGAATATCATCCAGTATTTCCCTGGTCAGACCCAGCGATTTGCTGTTGTTCATTACCTCAAATCTCTTTTGCCCGCCATGACCCAGGAAGGGTTTCCTTTTCTACTGTTTCGTTTGGAGCCAACTCCACTGGCTCAGTCGATACTTACCTTGCTGGGAATAGTTATATTCTTTTTAGGACTAAGTTGTGCCCTTTATGCTTGGAAAGAGTTTATCATTGATTCAAAATAAAAAAAACTGGTGAAAACTGGTGACAGTTCACCTATTTACCTAACTTTTCTAAAAACAAACTGGAAAATTAGTGATAGCTCACCTATTTGCCTATTTTTTCCAGAGAAAAAATAAAAACGCGAGCCTCAAAAACAAAAAAATAAGGACTTTTTACATTATTTATCTATTCCAATATGATCATGTACGATCATGATGTTTTTTCTGCCCTTTTTGATCGTGCTCATGACCCTTTTTTTGGACAGTTCAGTTGACCGGAAAAAGAACTAATTTTAAATCAATTTGATTATTATTCTTTCTTGTAAATAGAAACCTGCTCAAACAGCCTAACTTGGACGTTAAATTTAACTATTTATAGCTGATTTCGAGTTTTACTTTTCTTCTGTTTCTTTTTTTGATTCGGCCTCTAAGCGCTGAATAAGATCTTCGGTGATTTGGACAGAGATGATCACTTTATCAGGTTCAGGAGTGATTTGAATGTTATTCAGTAGTTCACCAAAGACTGGTTTTTGAGCAGTCGCCATAGCTCCCATTGACTTTAATCCATTGATGAAATCAGCTAATTGCTTAACTTTCTGCTCGTCATCGCTGAATAGTTTTATTTCGCCGGCATAGGCTTGATTAGCATAGTCAAAAGAAATAGTTCCGGCCTTAATCGTTTTAAGATTAGCTAGCATCGGGTTCTGACCAGCGGCTTGGTCCATAGTTTTAGCCGGGAAGAATCCAACTCCCCAGAAGAGAGCCTCTTGGTTAACATCCCCTAGCAAGTTCGTCAGGTTTTCGCTGGTTTTGCAACTAGGCTTTTTACCTTGCGCGACATCGATAACACCCTGGACTCCTACTTTAGTACCGACGATGATATTTGAGTCATCGAGAAAAGCAAAGCATCCGGGTTCTTTCTCATCTTTGGGCTGTCCAGTATAGAGAGTGACTCCGTTATAATCTTCTTCCTGAATTTCCACCCCTTCTTCTTGGGTTGCTTGAGCCTTGATAAAACCAAGTACTTTTTCCTTGTCATATTTTAGATTAATAACCGCAGCTGCGTTTTGTTTTTCTCCTTCGGGAGCACTTAATATTGCTCCGCAAGCATAGAACACATCTTTTTGAGGATCGATACCTACTTGTTGAATGAATTCTTGGTATTTCTGGTAATTCTCATCTTTTTGGATAGCTTGATTGACAGCTTCCAGCTTCATCAATTTCTCTAGATTAGCAAAGAAGACAGCTTGACTTTCTTGAGGAAAAAGGTTGAGCATGTCCGCCGGTTTGGCTTCGCCAGCTACCGGCACAGCTTCTTTTTTCTTACAAGAAGACAAGCTGAAAACAAGAAGAGGTACAATTAATGCTAAAACTAATCCTTTTTTCATCTACTTTTCCCTCCAAATCAAATTTGATTTGACTATATCAGAAAGAGTGAACAAAAGCAATTAATATATGTTGATAAATGCTAGAACCAATGATTATAGAGCCAATGATTATATTTGGTTGAGATTAGAGGATAAAAAAGATAAACTTACTTTTCTGTTGACCTATTTTTCACGGTTAGATTGATGGCCATTATTGTTTCAATTATTGATTGAGGTGGCCAATTATTTTCTAAGTTAGGATAAGTAAGGAGGAAGGAATGGTTAAAAAATTGGTCGTTTTGTTCATGGTGAGTTTATTTTTTGGTGGGGCATTAGTTTCTGCCCTGCCTGCTAGGCCAATTCACATCTTGAGTTTGCGGGACAGAGCCGAGGTAGTTAATACTTGGTTAGAGGTACGCTTAGAGACAATTCTGCCAGAGGTCATGAAAAGAGAAGGAATTGACATGTGGTTGGTCATCTGCCGCGAGTACAATGAAGACCCGGTTTTTCTTACTCTAGTGCCAGCTGATTATTTTTCAGCCCGACGGTTAACCATGCTGGTTTTCTATCTCCACGATGATCACCTGGAGAAATTGGCTGTTAGCCGCTATCCAATTGGAAAGCTTTATCGGTCTGTGTGGCAGCCGACAAAGATGGATCAATGGAGTTGTTTGGCCCAGGTTATTAAAGAAAGAAACCCGCAACGCATCGGAATTAATGTCGGCCCAGATTTTGCTTTTGGCGATGGTTTGTCAGCTTACTTAAAAGAAAAACTGGAAAAAGCTTTAGGTCCTGAGCTGGCTTCCAGGTTAGTTTCAGCCGAAAAAGTGGCCGTGGGTTGGCTAGAAAAGAGATTGCCGGAAGAAATCGAGGTTTATCATCATCTAGTTCATATTGCCCATGAAATCATTGCTGAAGCCTTTTCGGCTCAAGTCATTACTCCCGGGGTAACCACCGCCACGGATGTAGTTTGGTGGATGAGAGAGAAAATCAAAGAGTTGAAACTAGATACCTGGTTTCAACCTTCGGTCTCTATCCAACGGGCGCCGAGTAGTTCTTATCAGGGCCTAGTAATCCACCAGGGGGACCTTCTTCATTGTGATATTGGCATTACTTACTTGCGCTTAAATTCTGATACCCAGGAGCATGCCTATGTGCTTCGTCCCGGAGAAATCGATGCGCCGGAAGGGTTGAAGAAGGCTCTAGCAGTGGGGAATCGCTTGCAAGATATTTTAATCGCTGAATTTCAGGCAGGGCGCACCGGGAATGAAGTTCTCCGGCTAGCTCTCCAAAAGGCTAAAGCTGAGGGTATCGAAGCCAGTATATATTCTCACCCCCTTGGCTTTCATGGTCATGCTGCGGGTCCAACCATCGGACTTTGGGATCACCAGGAAGGAGTTCCGGGGCCAGGGGATTATCCTCTCTATCTTGACACCTGTTATTCCATCGAGCTTAATGTTCAAGTTCCCATGCCAGAGTGGGGAGGTAAAAAAGTAAGAATAGCCCTGGAGCAAGATGCCGTCTTTACCGGCGAGGGAGTAACATTTCTGGATGGTCGCCAGACATCATTTCATTTAATCCGCTAGTTCCGCTAATTCCTTATGGCCGTTCGTTCAGCCAAGCATTCCTTGATTAAAATTAGAACCACCCCCAGAGCATCCTGAAGAGAAATATTTTGGTTTCTTTAAACAGAGGAAGATAAGCGTCTATAAAATTTTAACTGACTGGCGTAGAACCAACAGCGAAACCAAATAAAGCCAAAAATAAAGAATTGATTAATAAGGAAAGCTAAAATGATCAGTAGCGGAGTATTCTCAGGAAGCCATTCGAGCCAACTCCCCATTAAGAGGGAAAAAATAACCAGAGAAGTGAAAATCAAATAATATAATCCTAAAGCTGAACCCAGGTTAGCCACCACTCTTTTCCAGGAAATAATGATGGCTTTGAGAGGATTTTTTTCATTAAGGGAAACCAGATGAAGGCGCGCATAATCAAAAAGCATTTGGAAGAAAAAGAGGAGAAAAAAGAGAATCACCTTAGTGACCAAACCCACATAGAAAGCTGGCCTTTCCGAAAGAGCAGTCTGGGATAAATAGTCAACAAACCAGCGGAAAAGGCGGCCTAGTCCTTGGTAAAGGACGAAGAAAATGGCTCCCGAAATAAGCATTATTCCCAGCAGGCGCAAGAAAAAAACTGCGGCTTGTTGAAAGAAAAATCCAGCTTTAAAAGGCGATTTTCCGGAGGCATAGGTGGCGATAATTCCCCCGGAAATAAAGGTTTGCAGAAGAAGATAAACCAGAAAAACAAGGATTAAAGAGAAGGGAAAAGAGAGTAGCCTTTGATCCAGAGAGACTAAAGCCTCCAGGTTGTTCAGCAAGGCTCCCTTAGGAGATAAGGTCGTTACCTCGACTGTTTTTTCCAGGCCTTGAGCTTCATCATGGAATTCTTGCCACCAGAGATAGTCAAAATCACGGACAATATTTTCGGAAGCGATACTAGAACCGAGATGATTTTTAAATGAATGGGCAAGGGGGGCAGCTAGGATAAGGCCCAAGATAAGATTGAAGACAAAAGCAATCACCACCACAGAAAAAAAGCGTCGGGTTGTTTGCCAACCATGAAGATAATCTTGAATTATTTTAATGCCCATTTTATCCTCCCTTAACTGCCAGGAAAACGCCAGAGTTCGAAAGCATTCTGAAGCCAGAACAGCCAGCGGGATGTTAGCTTAAGCCATCCCCAGGGGGAAGGTTGGTTGACCACCGAGTTGTTCCGTCGGTTAAGGTCAATTACCCAGGTAAAATCCGGATCGACGATGGCTTTAACCGCCGGAACTGAGCGTTGATAGACGAACTTTCGCCATAAAGCTTGGCCATCCCATTTTTCTCGCTGAGTAGTGCCATCTTGAAATTCAATTAAAATGTCTACTGGAGCCTTAATTTCGCCTAAGCGGCGGACCAATACTTCAACTAAATAGTTGGTTTGGGTGTATTCTTTTTCGGCTAAAGTTTGGAGTTGTTGGTCAAATTTGCCCTGTGGAGAGGGAAGGCGGTGGTTAACCAAGGCCGCCACTGCGTAATCAAGAAATCCTTCTTGATAGATGAGTTGATGCAGAATATTGACTGCTTCTTTCCCTCCAAACTCCTCAACTGTGTTTAAAAAATCTTGAGGTTGAGGATGTTTAAACCAGTGTCTCGTTGAATAAGTTTTCATCATTGCCCAGAATTTTTCTTCGCCCATGAATCTTTTCAGGCTTCTCAACATCAACTCTCCCTTGCTATAAGAGTTAGCGCCGTAACTCTCCCAATTCATAAACTGCCAGGCATAGGTTTGAAGAAGATCCATTTTGGCTGTTAGGCGGTGGGAAGAAATTTCCTGGGCTTCGATGGGGATGGCAATTTTCTTAAAAAGCACCGGCACTCCAAAATAACGTTGGGTAAAATAGGGGGGACCGTAAGCAGCATAGTAAACTTGAGTATCGAGAAAGGAGGTGAATCCTTCGTCCATCCAGGGATTCTCGAATTCGTTGCTTCCCACCAGGCCATAAAAATAACCGTGGCCGAACTCGTGAATGGTAACCTCCTCGGGATCACCACTTCCTGGAGGATCAAGAAAATGGGCTCCAGCAGTGAAAAATGTTGGGTATTCCATCCCTCCGGATTTACTGTTGAAGGCCGGGTCAACACAGGTGATGGTGGAATAGGGATACTCCCCAAACCATTGACTACAGTATTTCAGAGCATTTTTCACGGCCAGTAAGTAACGGTCCTTAAGATGACGGTGGTAAGGCTGAAGGAGGAGGGTAATTACTGTTTCTTTGCCTGTGTCGTGGCGGTATTTCTCCTTGAATTCCAAGAAGTGAGGACTGGCGGTCCAAGCAAAATCGTGAACACTATGTTGAACGAAAAGATGGGTAGAGGTGCCATCACCATTATCCTTGCTTGACTTTAGTTCTCCGGTGGCTCCAATGATGAAAGAGGAAGGAAGGGTGATTTTTACTTGGTAAGTCCCGTAGTCAGCGTAATATTCGCTATTGGCGTGATATTGATGGCAATTCCAACCGTCCTCCTCCAAGACTCCAATCTTGGGGAACCATTGGGCGATGAAAAAATAATCTTTCCATGCTCCTGTTCTCGAAATAGGGCGGGGTATTTTAGCCGTGAAATTAATGGCTAGCTTGATTGTCTCTCCGGCTTTAAGTGGGCGCGGAAGGGGAACCGAGAAAACAGTTTGATCAAAGGGGTTGGGGTTATCAGGATGGCGGAACTCGATTTTATTAGTCAAGTCAGCCGCAATAAAATTATCTGCAGGGATTATTTTTATAGAATCAATTTGGCAGTATCCCCAGTCTTCTTCCTGAAAATCGGCGGTGGGATTGCCGCCTTCCCACCATTCTTCCCAAAGGTAGGTAGACCGATTATTCTGAAAGGCATTCCAGTAAAGATGAAACCAAAGCTCCGCAGTAGCTTGATTGGTGGGATTGGTCCAAGTTAAGATTTCCTGCCCCTCGATTATTTTTCTTTCGGGATGAAGGCGAACATCCATGTCATAATTGGCTATCTGAGGACAAAAAACCTCTTCTTGGGCGAGAAGAGGGAGAAGAGTAATAAACAAGAGGAAAAAGCAAAGGTGAAGACGGAAGCGTGACAATTTTACCTCCTCTTAACCAATTTTGTCTAATCATAATGGAGATAAAGGGTAACATCAAGTTATTTTAGATGTTCACCACCAATAGGGCTAAGTGGGGACGTTCCAAATTGAGAAA